>JAYEGG010000329.1:0-2096 GCA_034658995.1 Methanobacteriota archaeon
CTGATTCTACCGCACATAGACCACATATACCAGAGGGCACTATCCGAAGATCCGAATATTTCGGGGTGTGTCCGAGATTTATCAGAGGGGGAAATCTGATACCCATAGATCATCAGTTATAAATAGCATCAGAGAGTATTGTTAGATGGAGCTGAGGGGTTTTGCACAACCATCTACCGCTGTACGTACCATTCACAAGAAGACTCGGCATATTCTTTATGAGACGGCGTGGGTCGTACGAACAACTCACAACTTCGCTCAGGCAGGCACTGATACCGCTGCCCGTTGACATGTATCTTGCCAGATCGATCTATTATTCGCTTGTGGCAAGCGTAATCGTGCTATTATTTAGCCTCATTTACGTCCCGAGATATGGGCTCCTCGTACTCCTGTATACAACCCCGATCTCGATTTTTCTCGGATGTATCACGTACTATCTCTTCTTATATCATCCGAAATTCAGGATAGATGTGGCAGGATCAAGGATCGATCTGATGCTTCCCTCCGCGATCACGTACATGTATGCACTCTCTCGTGGCGGCATGGAGTTAATCAAGATCTTCGAATCACTCAAGAAGGAGCGGGATGTCTATGATGATGTTGCCGATCACGTCGGGTATATCGTAAGAGACATCGAATATTTCAATGTTGATATCATGGATGCGCTGCATAACGCAAGCAGGCGATCCCCCTCGAAACATCTGAGGAATTTTCTTGAGGGGCTGGCAACAGTGCTCAACACGGGTGGCAATCTCACCGAATATTTCAGATCCAAATCGGAGCAGTACTACGAACTTGCAGCGATTGAGCAGGACCGATACTTGCGTTCGGTCGGCATACTCGCTGAGGCGTATATCACAGTCTTTGTTGCAGGTCCTGTCTTTCTGATGACGATAATTGTGGTGCTCGGACTGATCAACAGCAATGCGATCGTTATTCTTGAAGTGCTGACTTATGGACTGATCCCGTGGAGCACAGGGTTGTGCATTGTATTCCTTGGCAACATGGCTGGCATACACGAGGAATCGTACCATGTGTATACCACTGCACGACGGCTGGATGTTTTTGATGGCGTCGGAATAGAAAAGAATACGGAATCGATGGATGCAGCTCTTTTCAAGAAACTTGAAGGCATTGAAAGGATCGAACGGCTTAAAAAATTCATAAGACATCCGTTCAAGTTATTTTACACAAAACCGGTGCGTGCGCTGTATGTTAGCGCGCCTGCAGCGATCATCTATCTCGCATACGTCATGCACACGGTAAAAAACCCCGGTATCGAGATAATCGATGATGTGGTGGTTGTTGCAATCTTTATCCTGCTCACCCCATTCACATTCTTCTATGAAGCGCGGCTGCGAAGAATAAGAAAAATGGAACAAGAGATGCCGGAATTCTTGAGAAGACTCGCATCGATGAACGAAGCAGGACTCACCCTGACCGGCTCGATCAAAGCATCCATCGAATCGAAACTCGGCGTGCTTGACGATGAGGTTAAACGGATATGGAAGGATATCGAGTGGGGCACAGTCACTTCTGATGCGTTGATCAAGTTCGAGACGAGGGTACGAACCACCATGATCTCCCGCACCATTAAGCTGATTGTAAAGGCAAACGAAGCGATCAGCGACATCAGAAGCGTGCTCCGGATCGCTGCGGCTGATGCGGAAGCAACATACCATCTGAAGCAGGACCGATTCAACAATATGGCTGTGTACACGGTGGTCATTTATCTATCGTTCTTTGTCTTCCTTGCCATCGTGTATGTGCTCGCTGCACACTTCATCCTCGTAATCCCGTCAGGTGCAGAGGTTGAAGAGCTTAGTTCCGGCATGAGCGTGCTTGCACAGTACGATGCCAGCAAATATGTGCTTCTGATGTTTCATGCGACACTGATCCAGGGGTTCTGTTCCGGGCTCGTTGCCGGCGTGATGGGCGAGGGAAACGCCGATTGCGGACTCAAACACTCGCTTATAATGGTTGCGATTGCGTATCTGTTGTTTACGCAGTTCGTGATGGTGTAATGTTTCGGCTCGTTTGAACACCTTCACGAGATACCAAAGACCCAATGTTTGAGACTTTTTAATTTCTTCCGG
>JAYEGG010000330.1:0-2082 GCA_034658995.1 Methanobacteriota archaeon
GGGGGATTGAGCTTGTGCGGAATTGAGTTGTGGTGGGGGTGTGGCTCGTGCTTGGGACGGTGCCAAAGTACCAATCTCGCATTGTTCGGAAATGACCGGTTGCCCGACCTCTGGTGTTGTGCCACCGGTAGCTTTACACGTTCGGGGTATGAGTGATTCAACAGATGGTTTGTAGAGCTTGTGCATATCGTGTTGGTCCTGATTCTGGTGCAGGTCTTACTGTTCATAGGGGCTTGTGTTGATGCGGGATCGGGCATGGGATTAGATGCGGAGCAGAATATGGGGCATGACATGGAACTGAAATCAGATGGGTGGATCGTGCTGCCTGCACCAGGGACCACGGGTAGAGTATCGGTTGAAGGGGCGCTGTTCAGCCGTAGATCGGTTAGAACGTACACAAAAGAACCGATTACGCTGGATGATTTGTCCCGGTTGCTCTGGGCGGCGCAGGGCGTGACCGCTGTGGCAGGAGGTAGGGATGAACTCAGGACGGCTCCGTCGGCAGGGGCGTTATATCCGCTTGAGGTCTATGTGGTCGCAGGAAATGTTGGTGGGGTTCCTGATGGTGTTTATCATTTCCTGCCCCGGGAACATGCGCTGCAGAAAGTCTGTGATGGCGATCTCCGGGGGAATCTTTCGGGGTGTGCGCTGCGACAGAGCCAGATAACTGATGCTGCGGTCGATATTGTGTTTATGGCGGTGTTTGAGCGAACTACTGCCAAGTATGGGGATCGCGGCGTGAGGTATGTGTATATGGAGTCTGGACATGCGGCGCAGAATGTGTGTCTGCAAGCAGAATCGCTTGGTCTTGGCGTGTGTGCAATCGGTGCGTTCTATGATGTTGATGTGGCAGAACTGCTTGCCCTGCCAGAGGACGAGGTGCCGATATACATATTATCAGTCGGGAATGTGTGAGATTAACGAGTCATGCAGCCACATAAGTATCCCTTGTATAAGCGTCCGTGGTTCAGCGTCTGGCTGAGCGCAAGCGGTGACATCGCCCTGAAGGGGCTGCTTGCCCCCGTGATGAAGCCGTTTACGTCAGATCTCATAAGTCACTTTGAAGACTCAGCTCCAATCGGCGAAGACGAAGGTCAGCTCATATTTTCGACATGGATGCCGCCGATACCGGGAAACGCGTTTGATCGGCTTGCCAGAAGCCAGTTGAACGCCAAATTCGGCAAAAACATCCCGGACCAGATCACGATATCGATCACAGAGGAATGCCCGAACCGCTGCATCCACTGTGCGCTCCCTGATACCGACAACAAAGCATCACTCTCGCCTGAGGAGGTTAATAGCGTGATTGATCAGGCAACCCGCATGGGCACCACGATGATCATATTCGATGGCGGCGAGCCAATGGTGCACCCCGACCTTGTGGAGATGGTCGGGCACGTGAATCCTGATAAGGCGGTTGCAACCGTCTTCACATCCGGAACCGGGCTTACACCGGAGAAAGCTGCCTCACTTAAGGATGCAGGGCTTTTCGCAGTTAATGTAAGTCTTGACAGCCCGCATATCGGCGAACACGACCGGATGCGGGGTAGGAGCGGAGTATTTGAGGACGCGCTTGCCGCGATCCGAAACTCGCTTGAAGCAGGCATCCTTGTCAACATCTATGTCGTGCTCTCTCCGATGAACGTCGGTGATCTGAAGGAATTTTACATGCTTGCAGTGGAAATGGGCGTACACGAACTGTCTTTTTACGAGATCGTTCCGACAGGCAGGTGGATCGATCACGAAAATGACGTTCTGAGTAGAGATGACCACAAGACCTTTGATTCATTCGTCAGGTGGGCAAAGGAAGATGGAAGAGTGCGCGTGTTCTCGATCCCGCACGTAATGGAATCCACCGGGTGTTTTGCGGGACGAAGATGGCTTCATATAACGCCACAGGGAGATATACTGCCATGTGCATGTATCCCGATTCCTTATGGGAATATTAAGGAGGAGAGTCTCAAATCGATCTGGAAACGGATTCGGAGGGATCCTGCGTACAATGCAAGGTCGTGCCTGATGCGAGATTCCGGATTCAGAGAGCGGTTGTGACCGCCCGGATTTTACGGGATCACATTTTGG
>JAYEGG010000331.1:0-2080 GCA_034658995.1 Methanobacteriota archaeon
TTATTTGATTCTGCGAAAGCTGTATATGTGGTTGGATGATCATTACGATAAATCAAGTTTGCATGCATCAGAACAAAAAATGTGAAACCTATGATACACCCTTCACATCCACGACTAATACGCGGGAAGGAAAACCCACGCACAAAAACGTATATCCCACTTCTGCTTATGGCAAGATCGCATAAGCTCTGTGGGACAAATATTGATTGTCAGGCTGAGGCAGGATATGTGCGTCCTCGAAGTTTGTTTGTGTGTGTACTTGTCGCGCTGCTTGCTCTGGTGTGTCTTGCTGGTGTTTCGGCTGCTGATGGCTGGCACCAGTTCCAGAAAGACTCCTGGAACGCCGGAGCCACATCGGACGCCGCGCCGAGAAGCGATCCTGAACTTGTGTGGGGTGCGTTTATGCACACGAGCAAGTGGGGTGGCGGAATTGATGTGCCCCCTATAATTGCCGGGGATGTTGTGTTTGTGTATGATGTGAACGGCACACTGCAGGCATTGGGCAGGACAGACGGCACCAGGATATGGCGTAGCGAGACCTCTGCCGGGTTCCAGGGATCGACTCCGGCATACGGGGATGGGAAGATATTTGTCGCATCAAGCATCGGAGATATGTACGCATTTGACGCAGCAACAGGCGGGCAACTCTGGAAGAGACATGTGACTGACCGGGATTTTAAATGCCCGGTAACGTATCATAATCATAAAGTCTATGTTGGGGAGGGGCTCTCTGGTGGTGTCAGAACAAAGTACTACTACTGCTATGACGAGAACGGAAATGAACTCTGGAAACATGCGACCGATGACACCGCGGGATTTCTTTGGTGTGGCGCATCTGTCGTAGAGAACTACCTTGTGTACCCGGTGCACGAAGGCAGGCTGATAAGCGTGTATCTTGAGAACGGAACCCTGCGAGATGAGGTCGATCTGAAATCCGGTCTTTCGTTCAGCCGTTCCGATCTCGGGCGCATCCGTGCGTCCGTGTCATACCGTGACGGATATGTGTACGCAACATCTGAAAAATCGCAGACGATCGGATACGTGTGGAAGGTCGGGTTCGAGGACGGGCGGTTTGTTGATGATGGCTGGAGTTCCCTTATCGGTTTTTCCACATCAACACCTGTGATCCATGACGGACGGGTCTATGTTGGTCAGGGTGGGCATGAACACCCATCAGGAAACCTCACATGCCTTAATGATTCAAACGGTGAGTTGATCTGGGCGTATACCGTGCCAAAGGGCGTAAAATCCTCGCCGGCTCTCTCGATCGATGATGATGGCGTATACATCTATTTCACGACAGCGATGGGTGATGGTTCGCTTTACTGCCTGCGGGACTGCGGGACGTCTGCGGCGCTTGCATGGGAATACAACCCGCCGGACGACGGATATATCTTGCAGGGGGCTGCGATCTCGGATGGATTTGTGTATTTCGGAACCGATGGCGGATACGTGTACTGCATCGGAGCTGCGCACGCAGGGGGTGATCTCAATGGCGATCGGGTGGTTACGGCGGCGGACGTGGTGGTTGCACTTGGGATGGTAGTGGGGGCGGTTCCTGCTCTTGAAGCGGGCGATATGAATGGTGATGGCGGGGTGACTTCGCTTGATGCGCTGATGATTATGCAGATGGTGTCAGGAGCTGTGAACTTATGACCAAGTCCGTCCACAATCCCAACCGTTGATATGGTGTTTTTGGGTGTTTGGTATCTCGCGCTGCAGTGACCAACACTTATAAAGAGCTTGCTCATTTATCCAAATCGCTACACTTTAGTTCCGGATGTTTACCGAGAATTTTATTGGGTTGTGTCAGTTTTTATCACGAATTATCACGTTTGGATGAATGGAACGAATTTATTCCGGTTTAGCATTCGTGAAATTCGTTTATTCGTGCCATTCGTGATCTCTACGTCCCCAACACATCATGGACTCAAGTTATCTATGAGATGTTGCAACGCGAATTATCGGTAGTGTCCTACTCTACGATAGTTTATCAAGACATGCATTATGACGGAACCTGGGAATGCGTAGATTGATGAAATCAGTGTAATCTGCGTTAATCTGTGGCTAAAAACCTTTA
>JAYEGG010000332.1:0-2077 GCA_034658995.1 Methanobacteriota archaeon
TCACCCATCCAGCGCACGCAGTGGAAATATAAGCGTCGCCATCACAGCAGCTCCGGTAACCAGAAACAGCCCGGTATAATCAAGATAACCAAGCATTCCCGCGGCAATGATCGGCATCACGGCAAACCCGGCATAAGTGTAGGTATTAAACGCGCCCATCGTCATGCCACGCTTAAGATTGAGTGTTGCTGCCCCTGTGACCAGTCCGACCAGCGCAAAGCCTGATCCTGCACCCATGATGGTAAGCCCGATCGGATGAAAAACGGTCATTGCGATGCCTGCGCTCGTTATCGCGATTCCCGTCCGGATCATGCGCTTTTCCGTGATGTGTAGACGCCCGCAGATCAGCGAGGTCATCATCGTCCCGAAATAGACGCCAGTGAGCGCAAGTCCCTGAAGAGACGGGCTTAGATCCGTGCATGATGGGAAATAAGCAACAAGAACCCCGGTTCCGCCGAAGAGAACGAAAGAAACTACCCACATCTGGAGGTACTGCGGATCAAAGAGGACGGTGGATAGTCCGACACGCGGAGCTACGGGGGTTTGCGGGGAAGCCTGCGACATCACACCGGGGGCAGGGGCATGGGGCATGGGATCGCGAGCCTCTTTCAGCGAGAGCGACATCACAAGCGCGGGTAGTGCGAGTATACAGAATACCAGTATTCCACCCTTCAGATAATAACTCATGAGGACGGCAGCAGTGCCAACGCCTACGGCAAGCCCGAAATTGAGCAAAAAATTAAACTCCCCGATGTAACGCTTCGATCCCTTGAATCTGGTCAGCATCGAGAATGCCGCGGGGAAGAACGCGCTACAGGCACATCCCTCTATTAAACGCGCAGAGACGAGTACCGTGGGATCATCGAAATAGAGAAGCATCGCTCCTGATATAAGCGTCAGAACGATGCTAAGTGAGATAAACGGCGGATTTCCATATCGGTCTGCAAGCATCCCGAGCGGGATCATCATAACGAGTGCCCCGGCAAAATACGCAGAGAAGAGCATGCTCTGGGTCATCACATCCCCCCTCGAAAGAGCGGGTAGAATCGGTATGACTGTGTCTGAGAGCCCCATGATCACAAAAACCGACAGATACAGACATGCACGCACCCTGTTCATGATTTTAAGTACTTGGATCGGAAATGTTTTCTTTTACCTGTTTCCACAAACACCCGAACCACCGGGATCCTGTGATATACATCAAAATATCTGTAAATATCACTTATGATCTTTGTTAACCGCTCTAAATCAAACATTTTGCACCCCCAGCACCCGTTTCGTCCTCCTCACTATGTGTGGTTTGAAATCGAGATATTCCTTTATGGTTGCGACTGTTATTCGATGCAGCCTGAGTTCATCCTGCAAGAAGAGTAATTTTCCCTCGCTCAGGACTCTGAACCGCATGGTAAGTGGCATATCGTGAAATATCGACAGATCGATTTTTCTGGATGAATTACTCAGTATCGCGTCCCTGTCCGCATCTCTATCAGTAATCACGCAGATGTCTATGTCAGAAAATGGTTTTTCTCTGCCTCTTGCATAAGAGCCGAATAGGTGGATCGAAACCACACCACGATTCTCCTTAAGGGGTTCGATTATTTTATCGATCTCTTGTGCGCTGTTCATATCTCCAGTATTTGGATCAAAACCCTAAATACGTGCTGGCACGATTCCTGACATGCATGGAAACCAGCACATCTGCCCAGTGGGAAAAGTTTTTTAACCGGTATTATCTTGGAGATATCATTGCTCTGGCGAACGAATACCCTGAAAAGCGCAGTCTGTACGTTGATTTCGTAAACATCGAGAAATTTGATTCTGATCTGGCGGAAGAGCTTCTGATGCACCCTGACCGGGTTCTTGGCGTTGCAGAGGATGCGCTGCAGAGTTTGGACCTCCCGATCGACAAGACACTATCGGATGCGCATCTGCGGATCATGGATATCCCGCAAAAGGTGAATATACGTGACCTGCGCAGCGAGCACATATCAAAGCTGATCGCGATCGACGGGCTTGTGCGCATGGCAACCGAGGTGCGCCCGAGAATACGGGTTGCGGCATTCGAATGCGGCGGATG
>JAYEGG010000333.1:0-2071 GCA_034658995.1 Methanobacteriota archaeon
GGAAAATGCTCTTGTGTTCCTCCGCGTCATATACGGTTCAATAAAAATGAGAACCAACAAGGAAAAATCATGGAATTGAATAAGAGATCATAGAAGCGGCGATGCAGGTGCACACAGCTTTGGGACCGGGTTTGCTCGAAAGTGCGTAGGAGGCATGTCTGAAATATGAGCTTGAAAAGAGTGGTTTGAAGGTATCGTCTCAGGTGGGACTTCCGGTCATATATGATGGAGTACAAATAGATCTCGGGTACCGGCTCGATCTCCTTATAGAAGATGCTGTTACCATGGAACTAAAGGCTGCAAAAGAACTAACCCCGCTTCACGAGGCACAGTTACTCTCTTATCTCAAGCTCAGTGGATTTCAGCTTGGTCTTCTGATAAATTTGTACGTGATTAGCTAACTATAAGATTGCAGCTAAATACATACGGAACCACGAGATTACACAGATTTTCACAAGATTTCTGTGTTAATCTCGTGAAATCTTGTGTAATCTCGTGGTTTTCCGCCATAGCTAAACACATACATAAATTTCAATGTCGTGCACCTTAAACATGGAATTAAACGGGTGGTGAACAACTTCACTGAGACGGCGGGACGTTGAAGGTGTGAAACGGTCTCTGCGTACCTCTGCGTCCTCCGCGGTTAAATCAAAGGAATAAAACATGACCCAACACACCGAAAAAGCATTCGAAGCAGCTATCGAGCATTTTTTGATAGCAGATGGCGGCTACAAGCAGGGTGACCCGAACAATTTCGACCGTGAGCGATTGTCTTGACCCGACCGTTCTCATACCTTTCATCAAGAAAGCCTCAACGGGTGCAAAATTGAGGTGTGATGTTTTTCTCATCATGTATCTAATTTCAGCAGCAAGATACACAAATGCGTTTGTACTTTACTATTCGTCCAGAAAATAATAAAAAGACTCTGAATAAGTCGATATCTGATGTGTGGAATATTATTGCAGTATAGCAATATTATTGCAGCCACAATGCTTATAACGTATCAGTTTAGTCACCTACTTCAGTAGATCCGTATGAACTGATATCGGAACTACATAATAACAGGTGAACTATCATAACAAAGGAGAACTCGGAAATGGCACACAAAACGATGCCAGACATCGTGCGCGGGCATGAGATCTGGCTTGAACACGATAAGCTGCATGCGCATCCCGGAGATACGGTTGAATGCAAGCTGTTCCTCGGGCACAACATGGCAGTCGATGGGATGGCTGGTATCGAAGACGTGAAAGCCACTCTTTTTGATCCGGCGAATGAGAGACACGATCTTACAGCGGACGCCGGAGACGATTGCCTGATTCTGCGATTCGATCCGGTTCTTGATGGGCATCACACCGTTGCGGCCATGTATGATGCAGGCATATACACGGTGACAGACGATGGCTGGCACACAGGTCCGAAGAGCGACTATGCGAACGTGAAGAGCAGCGGATACTATCACCAGTATGCCAGGTTAATCATCCCTGTAGGACACGGGGGATCAAAAGAACTCAATCCGATACCAGGACACGAGCTTGAGATCATCCCGGTAGAGTTCAGACACTATCATGCCGGAGAAACGATCGAGCTCCGGGTCATCTACGATGGCGCAGCACTCGCCGGAGCCGTGATCGATGCCGCAACTGGCGGCGATGGAAGCACTGCAGCTTCCGCGACCACCGACTCTGACGGCATCGCATCGATCAAACTGGATAAGTCAGGAAACTGGATGTTCAAGGTCGGACACACCGATCCGGATAAAGGCGTTGAAAATCGGTATGACGAGAAGGTGATGACAGCAGTCCTGTCAGTTATGGGAGTTCACTAAAGACCTCAGGTGAATAAAATGGAAAACAATATTGGAGTACTGGTACTCGGGCACGGCAGCTCACTTCCATACAACAAGGAAGTTGTGAGCGCTGTTTCTGAGATGATAGGTAATGGCGATGAAACGATGGTTGTTAAAACCGCGTTTCTGAATCTGGACACCCCGACCCTTCACGAAGGGCTGAAGAGTTTTGAAGGGACCGGAGTTAAAAAGATTGTGGCGCTGCCCTGTTTCCTGGCACC
>JAYEGG010000334.1:0-9200 GCA_034658995.1 Methanobacteriota archaeon
TTGGCTAAACACATACCATCTACGAAATGATTGCAACGCGAATTGTCAAAGAGCCGAATTGTTCTGTAGTTCATGCCTCTTCCACCTGGATTTCAACTGCCACCTGATCGCTGCCGGTAACAACATGGCAAGACATCCCAGTAACCATCTCTAAAAATGAGGTATGTGTTTAGTTGAGGTGAAAAAAACCACGAGATTAACACAGAAATCGGTGTAATCTTGTGGTTGGCTAAACACGTACAAAATGAGGCACAGGCGAGTGATCGCCTATTCCTTGCAAGATGTGGATGTTATAACCTGGAATCAGAGCACGATCTCGATGTCCAGTTCCTCTGCAAGCTCCTTGTACCGGTTGCGGATTGTTACCTCGGTCACGCCCGCGACTTCTGCGACCTCTCGCTGGGTTCTGCGCTGGTCGCAGAGGATGGATGCGATATATATTGCAGCCGCCGCAACCCCTGTGGGTCCGCGCCCGCTGGTCAGTTCCCGTTCTGTCGCAGTTCGAAGGATCGAGATGCCGCGTGCCTGCACGTCACCACCAAGCCCGAGACCCGAACAGAACCGCGGGATATAGTCGATCGGTGACGTCGGCTTCAGTTTCAGCCCGAGTTCCCGTGCAACGAAACGGTAGGTTCGTCCGATCTCCTTTCGGGTCACTCGCGATACCTCACCTATCTCGTCAAGCGTTCTTGGCACAGAACACTGGCGGCACGAGGCGTACAGCGCTGATGCAGCTACACCCTCAATGCTACGTCCACGAATCAGGTTTTTCTCAACTGCCTTACGGTAGACCATGGCAGCAGTTTCTCTGACATTCTGATGCAGCCCGAGCGCAGATGCCATCCGGTCAAGCTCGGATAGTGCAAATGCAAGGTTTCGCTCGGTTGCATTGCTGACACGAATCCTGCGCTGCCATTTTCTGAGCCGGTATAGCTGGGCACGGTTCTTTGTGGAGATCGTTCTGCCATACGAGTCCCGATTTCTCCAGTCGATCATGGTCGAAAGCCCTTTGTCGTGTATCGTGTAGGTCATTGGCGATCCGACTCTTGCTCGCTTCAGACGCTGATCGCTATCAAATGCCCGCCATTCAGGTCCCTGATCGATGATATTTGTCTCGATGACCAGCCCACACGAACCACAGACGAGTTCGGCACGCTCGTAATCCCGTTCAAGAATGCGGCTGTGACATTCCGGACACTCGGAGACCTCACGCTCTTGCTCACGTTCCCTGCGCTGTTTTATGCGTTCCTTTATCCTTTCAGGACGTTCAATTACTCGTTCAACTTCTGTCATGTCCACCCCTCATAGTATATACAATTTCTGGTTCTCGGATATGGCTAATTCCGGATCGTTATGCTTTCCACTGTTTTTATTGATTTTAACAGAGATATATGGGTGAGATACGGGTCCGAAGATCTCCTGCACAGTCCCAATCCGTTTCATTGTGTTAGTTACCACAGTTGAACCGATTGGTGGGGTTTGTTTGCTATTTCTCACGATCAACATGGCACCGAATCGATGTTGAATATTACCAAGTCGTCGCAATTGTGCACCTCACCGAAAGTACTATATATTGTGTATTGTCGGCATATAAAGGTTTCGGGCGATCCGGGCTTTGGGGCAAGATTATTCGACTGCCTTCGCCACCATTTCACAATCCCGTGGTGGTCACGCCCGCGTAGGGTTCAGTTGCATGAGGCACCACCGGATTAAGCTACACCGTCACCACAATTCTTCGCAACGCGCGTGTCGGTGCAGCCATTGCCACTCAAGTGCCCTATATTATATCAAATCCGATATGAAGCACAATAACCCGGGTGAAGCGACGCGATTCGATCAATCTTCCACCTCGTCCTGCTTCACAATCACCTGACCAATCGTGATCTTGGCATTCTTCAGGATCAGTCGGACTCCGCCGCCCGACCCGACAGCCCCGGATCCAAACATCCCGGCAGGTATCGACATAGCAGGTATGCCGGCGGGCATCGCCTCTGGCGCTACCGCGGCAGGAACGCCTGGTTCTGTCGTTACCTTCTCCTTTTTCTTTGATGCCTCTTTTTCTTTCCATTCGGAAACGATTGGGTGGTTCTTCTCGGTCAAAAACGCCTTCAATGAGTCAAGATCGGTTGCATCCTCCTCAGTTGCGATCGCATCCACGATATCTCCGGGGATGTCATCAAGCACCCTGTCCTTGAGGTGCTTTGGCATCCACCCGACCCGGTTCCAGCCGCCATCTGCGGCGATGAACTTCGGGGACCTGAAATAATTGATCCCGATCCCGAGGAAACCAACGATCTGCTTGCCGCCGCCGGTCTGCCCAGCCATGTTTGCGAACGTAAGCCCATTCGGGGCAGGTTGTGCGTAATCGCGGTCCACCCACGCGATGACATCAAGTTCGGGGATGTAAAAGCCAACGACCTCGAAACAGCCGCATGAGGTGTGCGGATACTCAAAGAACGAGTGCAGCTTGATGCGGGAATACTCACCCTGCGAGAGCGAGGCGGCAGACTCGTTGACACCTGCGTATTCGCCACCAGTCTCATCAATACACTCTCCTTTCTCGATTGCGAACTGCGGACCTTCCGGATCAACCTTCGCGGCGGCTCTCCCGTCGAACCAATTGATCGCACCGCAGAGCGAGACGCGATCAGGTGTTACAACGCAGACGTTTGTCGGGGCGAATGATTGGCAGAGCGTACATCCATAGAACGTATCCACATCTTCATCGTGCAGATCGCGCGTTCTGGCATCTCTTGTCTCATATATCGCCTTTATTTCAGGTAGCCGTTTTTCGATCTCTTCTGCGTCTGTGATATATAGTGCGTCCATCTTCTCTATGAACGGCAATTCGTTCTTAAAAAGCATCATGGTCGCTTTTGCGATGGATTCGAATGAGTCAAGTCCTTTGGCGACCGCATCCTTGCTGATACGAAGCCAGATATCATACCGCTGGTTCAGATGCATAAGGCCGCTTACATAGTTCTGAAAATCGTGATTTCGGCGTTCAACGATCGCCTCAAGGTCCGGCTCAACTGCGCTGCCTGCGATCCGGTAGATCATTGAAAACGGATACCGGTCGCCCTCTGACATCTCAGAGATGTCCGGTCCGATCAGGGTGAAGCCGCCGTCCTCAATCTCATCCATCTCTGCAGCACGTACCAGCTCAAAGCCCTTGCTCTTCGGTCCTGCAAGTTCGATATATACGCTGTCTTTTCGGATTCGTTCCCCTTCAAACATGGGGGATAACTCAAATGGGAATTCGTCTGCCATTGGGTGCCTCCTGGAATTAAATGATGAATCATGACAATCTACTTAAACCTTGTTGCCAGCATCCCATATAGCCTTGTTCTACATAGCTTTGTTCCATATCACCGGTTCCATATATTCAAGTATCATCAGATCATAACATTGCATGATGGCTGCAGCACCAGTAAATTCGGATGATTACACAAAATGGAGCTTGATTGCATCGGGTGAAGGAGCGGGCAGGATCGCGGCCCTGTACTTTGCAAGCATGAAAAACGAGGCGATCGCAGATAGAATTTTGCTACTTAACAGCGCAAGAGCTGATTTAAAGAAAGTACTCGACGAAATCGCAGAGCATTTTGGGGACAAAGAATCAAAGATCCTTGAAACGATCCGGAGAGAGCGCGTACAGCTATTTGGCAGGCAGAGCACCGGAACCGGGAATTTCTGGAAGGTAGGGGAGAATGAGGCAAGAATTGATTTCGATGAGATCATACGGCGGAGAGTTGAGGGTCTCGGGCTTGCAAGCGGCGATGCGATGTTCGACATCATGACACTTGGTGGCGGTACTGGCAACGGCAGCATCCCATACCTCATCGACCAGATGAAACACGGATCCGGGCGGGCTGCTGCCGGACACAAGCATTTTGCGCTCTGTGTGTGGCCTGATCTGATTGAGGCGGACCACCGTCATTTTAATGCGGTGTGTGGGTTGTCCAGGCTGCTAAAATATGGCGATGACGCCCATCAGAACGCGGATATGGTGCTGCTCGTTGATAACACGACCCTTGGAAAGCGGGTCGAACTCATGGAGAGTGAATCCAATTATTATTTTGAGATCAATAAACTGATCGCGCAGGCGATTGATCTGATAATGGCGCCCGGGAGGAAGAATACGAACCGTGTGATCGATGTCAACGATTATATCGTCTTCCCATCACATATCGGAGTCTACCACGCCACACCCTGCATGTCCCTGGGAAACGACGTTGACTTAATCAGCCTCGAATCCGCGCTCGACGACGCCGCGGAGAACACATTCTTCCCGATGGACATCAGCACCGCTACGATGGTATGGCTGATCGTGCGTGTGCCAAAGCACCACTTCAATCGCGGGCAGTTTGAGCAGCGATCGGTGGATCACGCATTCAAAGAGTGGATAGAAGATAACATCATCGGGAAATTGCGTTATTCAACCGTAACTTTCGTTGAAGAGGATATAGAGACGTTTGACGTACTTCTTCTGCTCGGAGGGTTTAAACTCGATAAACTGGTCCCCGAGTCATTCGAAAAATACCTGATGTTCGGGGAGTTGCTCGAACTCAACGCAAAGAACGGCGAGATCTCGCTCGAGCAGTTTGGCGACGACGTGAGCCTGTCCACGAAGGAGCTGGACCAGATCGAGCAGAATCTGCGAGATTATATGGCACACATCGACGACGTCGTTGAACGGCTGAGTAACTGAGATAACCGGAACCTGAGGGCTTGTTTCATCGTATCCGTGTATATAACCACGAGATTGTACAATATTAACACCAAAATCTTGTGGAAATCTGTGTAACCTTGTGGTTCTTACTGCAATTTACCCGCGCACGTACCGTATTCACTCGTTTCACCCCTTATTCACCCACGATCTGCACAATCAGCTCCCGGTCTCTCGGGCGGTTGTCCAGATCGATGAATATGATCTGCTGCCATGTCCCGAGCATCATGGCGCCATCGGCAAACGGCACGGACAAGCTTGGACTGAGCAGAGACGCCCGTACGTGGGAATGCCCGTTACCATCACCCCACTTCAAATTGTGCAGGTATTCAATGCCCTGCGGTGCAATCCGCTCAAGCATAGCCTTAAAATCCGAAACCAATCCGGATTCGTACTCAATTGTTGTCACGGCACCTGTGGCACCCGGCACAAATACCGTAACGACCCCGTCGGTGAGTTCTGACTTTAAAATCGCACCTGAGACTTCTTTTGTTATGTCTATGATATCCGCGTCCCCTTTTGTCGGGAAATTCAGGAGCCGGGTGCTGACGCTCAATCGTTTCACTCCCTAAAATTAGCCAGTTTAAAGCCCGCCGCGCTGACTACAAGGGTGAAAACGAGAAGTGAGATCACGGATCCAAGCGCAGTGGCCCCCGTACGGTCAAACATGACGCACATCAGGACAAGGAGGAGCACTGAACCGATCGACGCCGCGATTTCGAAGGTTGGTTTATTCATTACGGATGCATCGGCAGGAGCGGTTAAAAAGATTTGTTTTGGCGTTGCGGCGCGAGCATGCAGAATATCGGTAGTGTCCGCTATATAGTTGATGGGCACACCGAACCACACTAATTCACCCCGCGTCCAGATAATATCTCTGATATAAACCGCATCAATGTCCGCATCACTCATTTCGCCGGATATAACTGGTCGGATCTTGCCAACTACGTGTCAGGACACCACCAAGATCCGGGGGCACTGCCGGAAAATGCCATAAAAGACATCCCCCCGCGCAACCACAAAGGTATTGAAGCGCCAGATCAAACCATAAAATAATATGGCAAGAATGGATTCGACACTCTACACCATCGGAACACCGCCGCCAAAGCGGAATGTCAGCATCCGAACAAGCAGCACAGAACTGCAACACCTCTTCATCGCATGGATCGCAATAGCGTTTGCGTTTGCGTATGTGATCAGGCTACAGGGCAGCACGCTGCAGGAGCGGTTCATCATATCCCTCTTCACAGTTGGGGTTGGATTTCTGTTGCATGAACTTGCACACAAGGTCGTTGCGCAGCGCTACAACCTCTGGGCTGAGTTCCGGATGAGCTCCACATTTCTGATGCTTGCAGTCGGAATGGCATATCTGTGGGGTGTGCTGCTCGCGGCGCCCGGTGCCGTGTACATATCCGGATCCTATATCACCAGCAAACAGAATGGACATATCGCTGCCGCAGGTCCGCTCACAAACGTCTTTTTGGCAACGATTTTTCTGTTGATCTCCACGCAAAGTACCCTTCTCAAGGGATTTGGAGAATATGGGTGGTACGTCGTATTTCTCGGCGTGAAGATTAATCTCTGGCTTGCCACATTCAACATGCTCCCGCTGAGTGTTCTTGACGGCAGGAAAGTGTTTGCATGGAGCAAGCCTGCGTTTGCAGGGGTGTTTCTCCTGATTATTCTGATGTGGATCGCCGATGCTATGTTATAGGGCAGGTTTGAATCGATGCTCTATATGGGTGACAATCTCGTGGAGACTTTTTAATTTCTTCCGGATAAGTGGATCATGGCAAAAAAAGATTAACCGCAGAGGACGCTGAGGCTCGCAGAGGGTTGTTGTTTCTCTCTCCCGTCCCTCTGCGGTTTTCGAGTCGTCCCAGAAAATAATAAAAAGTGTCCAGTTTATGCTGTGTGCCCGAGTATAAACGCTGACTGCGAAGCAGCGCCGGAGGCATGAACGCGGATTTGTTAATCGGATATCTCTCGTTTATCGGCGTGCATCTGCGGTTAATAGGATTGAAAGAAGCCATAGTAACCGGAAAGTGATAAAATCACTAACATCAGAGGACATTCCTTATTTACTTGATCTATAATGCAGGCTCTATTTCACGGGACTCACCAAAGAGCCGGTTGAATTCCGATCGAAAATCTTTAGCCCGCTTATCTGCGAGCTTCGCATACTCGCAATCGATCTCGTAGCCAATATAACGACGGTTCGCCTTTATCGCTGCGATCGCGGTCTGCCCGCTTCCCATAAACGGGTCGAGAACGACCTCGCCTTTGAATGTATAGAGCTGGATCGTCCGGTAAGGTAGTTCCACCGGAAACGGTGCCGGATGCCCGATCTTCTTCGCAGATTCCGACGGAAACGTCCAGATGCTCTTTGTATGCTCAAGAAATTCGTCCCTTGATATCGTGTTCTCCCGTTTCAGAGGATTCTTCCTCCCGAATGTGTTTTTGGAGAAGATCAGGATGTATTCGTGCACGTCCCGGAGCGTCGGGTTTGAAGCGGACTGCCAGCTTCCCCATGCGGTGGAGGAACCTGCGCTGGACGCCTTATCCCAGATGACCTCGCCCCGCATCAGGAATCCAAGTTCGATCATGTCTTCGACGATGAATGCGTGAAGCGGGATGTAAGGCTTCCTGCCAAGGTTTGCAACGTTTATGCAGGCGCGTCCACCGGGCACAAGGACTCTGTGAACCTCACGCCATACTCGCTTCAAGAATTCTCTGTATTTTTCGAGAGTCAGATCTTCGTCGTATTCCTTTCCAACATTGTACGGTGGAGAGGTTACCATTAGGTGAACACTGTTATCAGGCAGTTCGTCCATCGATTCGGCGGATTTTTGGAGGATCCTGTTTAAGGATTCGGGCGGGATCGGGTTTTCAGCGTATTCGACCTTCTCCTCCTTTGGTAGACTTTCGTACAGCTTGCTTGTATAAAATACTGTAGAATCGTGGTTTATTCTACTCGATGTTCCGAACGAACTCGTTTTTGTGCCGCGTTTTTTGTTAGAAGTGACCAATTCCATCACCGTTCCTCATCAATTCCGGAAACTTTTCTGTTTTTTCCGCATACGACAGTTCTCTATGAGTGTGGATGGATTCCGATGATTGTTGCGATCAAATGTGTTTGGCAGCATTCGATTGTGGTCAAACGACATCAGATCGAGTATCTTACGAACAAATGAATGCCACATATCCGGATACAGTAAAAAACTTAATTTTCAAGTTTCAGGTCCATTTCCTTGGCAGACTTGCCTTCAGTTACCCTAATAATCTCCCGTCCCGCCATAATCTCTTTAAATTCGATTGTGGTGATGCCTGCAAATTCAGCCGCTCTTGAAATCGATGTTTTCTCCATCAGGCACAGTTCAATAGCCAGAGAGATTTTCAATTCCGATCTCGTATCCAATAACACCCTGGAAGCATCCCTTAATAGCTCGGATTTTGAGGGGTAGTACCCTTTTTTCACGAGAATGTTAAGTTCCTCGTTCATATTCGATGGAAAATCTACTGTGTCCATTGGGATCACTCAATCACAATTGGATTTAAAACCTTAAATATTTTTCCTTATTGTGACAACCGCGCTTTTCGGAGAGATTTCAGGACACTATCACCCCATAAAATCAGAGAGCTTCGGAGAGTCACATTTCAACCGAAACTCATTAGCTCGTTTATCCGCGAACTTCGCATAACTTGCAATCGATATTGTAGCCAACGTAATGACAGTTCAGACACTTTTCATTATTTTCTGGGACGATTCGAAAAACCGCGGATAGCGCAGAGGGACGGGGGGGAGAGAGAAACAACAACCCTCTGCGAGCCTCCGCGTCCTCAGCGGTTAATCTTTTTTGCCATGATCCATTTATCCGGAAGAAATTAAAAAGTCTCACAGTTCACCTTTATTGTTGCAACCCCGGCGAAACCTCTCTGTTGTCACCCCTCGACAACCGTGACCTGCGCCATAACATCGCCCTGCTTGATCTTGTTCACCACATTCATGCCCTCAACCACCTGACCAAAGACTGTGTGCACCCCGTCAAGATGGGGCTGTGGCGAGTGCGTGATAAAGAACTGGCTGCCACCCGTGTTCTTACCGGCGTGCGCCATCGAGAGCGCGCCTTTCGTATGTTTCCGCGGGTTTATCTCGCACTTTATGCTGTATCCGGGTCCGCCTGTGCCGGTGCCTTTCGGGCACCCTGTCTGTATCATAAAGTTCGGGATGACCCTGTGAAATTTAAGCCCGTTGTAAAATCCCTTGTTGATCAGCTTTACAAAGTTCTCAACGGTGTTCGGTGCGTCCTTCTCGAACAGTTCAAGGACAATCTCGCCTTTCTTGGTTTCAATTACTGCTTTCTTCATGATTGGTACCTCTGTGCAGGGACTAATTACGGTGCTTTTAGTTAAGGGTTTCTGCCGACCATTCTGGCGTCCAACAAGTGTTACTGAATTTTTCGGCATGATT
>JAYEGG010000335.1:0-9192 GCA_034658995.1 Methanobacteriota archaeon
GTTCATTATATTTTCAACTGACAGGAAACTCTGCAAAACCGATATCGAGTGGCTGAATAGATGATCAATCTGATAGAGCTCCTGGGTTCGCTATCACGGAAGATACCAGAGAGCCAAAAAAGATTAACCGCGGAGGGTCGCAGAGGGTTGTTGTTTCTCTCTGCGCTCTCGGCGGTTTTTCGAATCGTCCCAGAAAATAATAAAAAGTGTTGAAAAACCACATCATCTTTTTATCCGTGTACGCCGTTTATAATAGTAATGTACCCGTTTGTAGATGTTATCTTTAAACTTGAGAAGAGGTCTCGAAGATATCGGCTCTACTGGCAGCTATTAAGTCTGATTGCGTTCTTTCTGCTCTGTTATGCACTGCTGCTCAGTCTCAGCGTGCCAACTATCTTTGCACGGTACAGCGCCCATGATTTCATGCTGCTCGGGCGTCCCGTACATGCGAAACTATTGTGCACCGCCGCAATTGCTCTTGTTCCCGCGGTTGTTTTCTCGTTTTTAATCCGCAAAAAGCAGGTAAATATCATCAAAACGATTGAGAGTAGATATCCCGTGCTAAAAGAGCGACTTTCGACTGCTTATGACAATGCAAGTACACAGAACCTCATTGTGCATGATCTGTTGGTGGGTGTGTCTGGCGACATCTCATCAGTCAAATGGTCGAAGATCATCAGCAAAAACGGACTTATCATGTTGGTAATGGCATCCGTCCTGCTGGCTGGCGTTGTTTCTTTTGCATCGTCTCCGGATGCGCCCCGCCTTATGACGCCGGAGCAGGTCGAGTCCGCGATCACGCCAGCAGACGAGGATGAACGCGAGGCGGCTGCTGATGAGGCGCGTTACCAGCAGATGCTCTCTGAAATCGGCTACGAAGCTGGTTCAGGCGATAGTGAGATCGCACAGATATACGGGAAACCGTCGGTTGCCGTGATTGAGGGAACGAGCATCGAACTGATGATGTTTTCTGATGCCGGCGTCGGGCAGAGCGCACGCAGGACCGAGAGCGATCAGGTGAACTTTGTATCCGGAACCGTGTACGCTGCAACCCCGGTCTCATCCGAGACCTACATCGACAAACTTCCGGTGGAGAACCGGGACTTGATCAAGGAGTATTTCATGACGATGGCTGAGGCGGGTTAATGATCGGACGGTAATCAGGATGCTGTTTGCAAATCAGAGTCTGGCAATGTGGGCGTTTTTCTTAAGCGTGATCCCGCTAATAATCGTGTATCTGCTCAGACCGAAGGCAAAGGACGTGTTGATCCCGTCCATCATCTTCATCACAGCGGTAACGCAACAAAAAAAGAAATATGCAAGGGTGTTAAGCAAGCTCATCAAAGACCCCCTGTTTTTAATCCAGTTACTCATCCTGCTATCACTGATTATTGCGATAGCCGCGCCTTACGGGGTCGAACGCATGGAAGTTAGCGGAGAGTACACCGTGATCATTCTGGATGGATCTGCGAGCATGCAATCAGGAAACAAGTTAGATAAAGTTATTGAGATTGCAGAAAATCATCTCACCGCTCAGAACAGCATCATACTCGCAGAGAACGTTCCCATACTTGCTTTACGCGGCGGGGATGTGGAAGCAGCAAAAAACGTGCTTGATAGCCTGCCTGCGACTGCAACGACCGCGGACCTGTATCAGGCGATCACGCTTGGCAGCACGCTGCTGACCGATGGGGGCGGCAGGATCCTTGTGATATCTGATTTCACGAACTGGGATGGTGAAGACCCACACATCGCAAAAAAACTTGCAGAGGGCGATGGAATCGATGTATCGTTCATGAGCGTCTCTGGTGGAGAGAATAAGATCGCCATAACTGGCGGATGGTTGTCACCCGTCGATGATACATATCAGTACACATGTATTATAAAGAACTACATGAGTTCTGCTGCGAACGTGGCAGTTGACGTCCTGTACAGCGGCAAGCAGTCAGCCGACACGTACAATCTGAAGATCGGGGCACACGACAGCGAATACTTCTCGCTTACGGACATTTGCGCCGGGACAACCGAGATAACGCTTCATCCGGACGATGACCTGATGGTTGACAATCATGTGCACATCGTCGTGCCGTTTCGGCAGACCCGGAGCGTGCTACACATATCTGACTATGAAAATTCCCCGTCGGCAACCGTGCTAAAATTGCTGCCGTCTGTCGATACTGTGTTCCGGGCGCCCGGCGCGGGCGAGGATGGCTTGCGAAACATCAATATACATGACTATGATCTGGTGGTGGTCGGGCTTTGTAACGAGAGCCCGGGCGCAGGGCTCTATGAAAACCTTGGGGATTATGCGGCGGCAGGCGGCGGCGTTGTGGTGATGGCGCAGGAGAGCCTGCTTTTACCAGGGACTGGCACCGAGCGGCTTCTGCCGGTGGTTCCGGTCTCGATGGCGAACGAGACCGCGCTCGATGGAACGCGAGGCTGCGTGATGGGTGATATCGACGTCGCTGATATCGCGATCGGGCACCATTTGAACGTGGACGCAAAGACCGGTGCAGTGGCATGGGTAACGTCTGACGATGGCGTACCGATCATCGCGTACTGGAGAATCGGGGGTGGAAAAGCTGTTTATTTAGGAATTCCTGATATAATGGGTGATGATGCGTGGAGTGACTTTCATACCAAACCCGAATACCCGATCTTCTGGCTGGATCTGGTCGATTACCTGTGCGGTGCAAGCAGTATTGAGGAATGCAACATGCAGACAGGATCAACCGTGCGGTTCGATCTGAAGACAAGGATTTTGACGCCGGAAGGGCAGTCGATCAAGACTGACAACCTGCTGCTCGACCAAACGGGTGTCTACCAGCTTCCGGACCGCGCGATTGCGGTCAACCTGTACAATGCAAAGGAATCAAACCTTGTGGATGGCAGTGGTTCAGTGAGCGAGACTCCAGGGGATCAGAAGGACGTGGTGACAACAAAGACCGATGTGAAAAAGGAGCATGACTGGATTCTGCTGGCAATTGCGCTCATGCTGCTGTTTACCGAGTTATATTACCTGCGATACCGGGGTGAACTGTGATGGTGGACATCGTGAGTGCCATGAACCTCCTGAACCTCCTGGATATAACCGCTATAACTGGCATGATGTTTGTAGACCGGGAGGTCCTCTATGCAATCCTTCCTATGCTCCTGATTGGCGCGTATTATCTCAAAAAAAGCACAAAGAAGATACTTGTCCTGAGCAGGATGATTGTTGCAGCTTTAATTATCATCGCACTTGCAGCCCCTTACACCCTGACAACACACACGATAACCGATGCTGAGCCTGCCATCACCGTCATCGATGACCGGTCAACGAGCATGGATATCTTCAATGCGACTGTTGCAGACGAGGTATACGGCGTCATACACGACCACAATCCGTCAGCGCAGGTCAAGACGTTCTCGGGTGATCAAACACCGATTGGAGATAAGATCATGCAGTATGCCAGGGGAAACGACCATATCGTCCTTGTGAGCGACGGGAATGGCAACTGTGGTGCCGGACTGGCAGACGCGGTCTCAGTCGTCTCGGGAACCAATACAACGGTCTATCTAATCTGCCAGTCCCCTGATCACAACGATGTGAGCGTCAGGGTTGCCGGAAGCAAGAACGTGATCGTCGGAAACAAGAACACGTTCAGGATCGTGGTGCAGCAGGCTGGAGCGCACGCAGCGTACGAAATGGTGGTCAAGGTGGACGACGAGGTCATATACCATAGCGAGATCGAGCAGTTTGACCGGACAAAAACACTCCCGATCACTCATGCGTTTTCCACACTCGGCACCCACATCATCTCTGCGAGCGTTACCCCCGAACCAGGGGCGGATGATCATTTCCAGTCGAACAACGCCTTTGATAAGTCGGTGTATGTTGTTCCGAAGCCTGCGATCCTGCTGATCACTGATGAAGAGTCAAATCTCAGGGATACTGTCTCAGAACTCTACGATGTTACTGTGAGTGGCTCAGGATCTGCCGTTCAGGATAAGTACAAAGCAGCCATCCTTGATGACCGATACATCGAGTCGATGCTGCCGGACGATCTTAAAGCGCTCAGGGATTTTGTGAGCGATGGTCGCGGGCTCGTCGTTGTCGGCGGAGACCGGTCGTATGACCGTGGCGACTATCTGGACTCTGATTTTGAGAAGATACTTCCGGTCAAGTCATATCCGAGCGAGTACTACGGCAGGAACGACGTCGTGTTTGTCATGGATATCTCGGCAAGCACGTTTTCAGAGATCGTTGTTGGCACAGGGGTCACGTTCCTTGATTACGAGAAAGCTCTGCTGATCGACATCCTCGATGACAAGGACTTCAAGGATGACCGCGTGGGCATGGTTGCTTTCGGGGGAAAGGCGTACGAGGTGTCTGGTCTGACATATCTCGGCAACGATGCTGCCAGGGAATCACTGAAAGAGACGATAATGACGATAGAGCCGAAAGGAGAGATCACAACCACGCTTGATCAGGGGCTGGCGATGGCAGAGGAGATGCTCAGTAATTCAGCCGGCTCAAAAGACGTGATCATCATATCAGACGGCAACATCGACAAGGGCATATATGAGAGTTCGCGCTCGGTTGCCGCCCGGATGAATGATGCAGACACAAGGATGCATTTCATCCACGTGATGAGTTCACCAAGCGGCATGGTGACAAAATTTGAGGATCTTGCCCGCGATGTGGATGGCACGTATCAGCAGACCACGTATCCCGCATCAGTCGCAATCTCAACCGCCCAGCCAGACACAGAACCCGCGCCAACACCAACGCCGCCACCCGATGAGTCTGGCACATACACAGTCTCGACATTCACAAAGAAACACTTCATAACCGAGCACCTTGACATCTCAGCCACGATCACCGGTTACAATGATGTCACATCAAAACTCGGCGCAAAGAGGCTTATTGTAACAGGCGAGGGGAAGCCAATCGTCTGCGCGTGGAGATACGGGCTTGGGCGGGTCGTTTCGTGGAGCACCGACAACGGTAACCAGTGGAGTTCCTCGCTCTACGCCGGGAACAACTCGCAGCTAATCTCGTCCACGATCAACTGGGCGATCGGCGATCCGAGATCAGAGGAGGGCATCGTCATAGAGGCAGACGATATATCCTTAGGCGACGTCTGCGAGATCACCATCATGTCCGACACCATACCAAACATGGTGTTTGGCGGCGATGCACTCGATATCACAAGAATTGCTGAAAATACATATAAAACAAGCATCGATCTGGACGCAGAGGGCGTATACTACTTATCAGACTACGGGATCGCTGTGAACTATCCGGTCGAGTACCGGGATGTCGGGATGAACCCGGACGCCGAGAAAATCATCCAGTTGCACGGCGGAAGAGTGTATAACGAGAGCGAGACTGATATGCTGCTCACCGATGTGAAGCGGAGATCGGTCAGAACTGCATACGAGCCTGTGAGCCAGAAGACATCGTTCATCCTTGCAGCGCTTGCACTGTTTTTAATTGAGGTGCTTGCCAGAAGAGTGCGGGAGATTGTGCGGCGGAAAGATGAGTGAACGGGCGTGGGATGGTTTACATCATCTTCTTGATTTCGGCAAGCGCGCCGTCAATCTGCATCTCCTCTGATTCAATAATCACTCCGTCGGCGTGTTTATGGTGTGGAAATGTCGAAATGCCTCTGTGGTGTGGTGCGTTATCCCACCGCACAACCATAGTATCGCCATTGAAAACATGGTATGCATACCGTCTTGTGACCGGAGTCTCATGCTCCCACACCTGAAGATACCAGTGGTTGATGAGTTTGACACGAATTTTCAGTGTTGAATACCCCGCAGTGCCATCGAAATCAATAGATATAGTTTTAGCAACAATCTTTGATTGTTTGAGTATCTTCAATGCGTTGTGTTGCATTCAAACCAGACATATAGTATGTTTCCATGCACCGAGCATATTTATCGCAGCTTCCCATTCCATCCAGTCGTCTTCTTCCTTTATCGCAGCACCCCGCTCTAATTTTTTGGAGAAATCGCTAAAATCCATGTTATACTTTCTTTCAAACTTTTCGATGATGCACTCATAGTGATCGAGTTTATGCTTGACCATATCCCGGATTATATCTCTGAAGAATGTCGTAGGCGAGTTATACAAACCGATGTCTAAAAACGGTTTTGCGAGGTTTGCAAGATCAGGGGTTATCTTATAATCAGCCATGGTTCACCCAAGGTTCACATTTCTTGTGCCGCGTTTATATATCTTTCCAATCCTGCCTGATACCTGCCGTTCCGGTTGAGGTGATCGCCAGACGGGCGCGGATCAGATAATACTAATGCCCACACGCACACTCCCGCGCTTTATCCCTCAAGCACCAGAAAACCACAAACAGTTCACCCAGCCACCCCCGCCACCCGAAAGGTTGAAATAATATACGATGCAAAGAAATAGTACTTTATTGGTGACCCATAATGAACCGGAAACAATCTTCTGACATAACAAGTACCACCATCGAAGATCACACAAGTTATCAGAGTACGCTCGCCTTTATTCTGCTCACTGACGTGGTTGATGGCACATCCATCCGCGAAGACGTCGGTCGCCTCGGCGATATGGAATTCAATGAAAAGATCAGGAACGTGATTGGGTATACGTTTCTAAGACGGGTGCTGGATGAACTGCATGGTCCGAAGATCGGGCCGGGCGATCTCTCGGAAAAACCGGACGATCTTACCGACAAGCAGTGGGAGTCAATAACAAAGCGATCGGACATGAAATGGGACAACTATCGCAAATATACCTACGATTTCGAGAAAGACAAATGCAAAGGGTTCTTTTCATCCGGTCAATCCGGTAAACGGGCTGAAGTGGAGATGTTTCTTGCCGAATACACAGATAAGGTACATTCTGACGTGGGGGCACTGATATACACAAAAAAAGGCGAGAAAATACCGCTTTCGCACGGGTTATTGCACCGGATCGACACGATCTTTGAACTGGATAAGAAACCGGGCGTGCTGCTGACCGAACGGATGCGAAAGAAGAGTTTTGGTGAGCATATAAAACGGGCTGAACGCGACCTTTATGAGAAATAATCACCAAGGTGATATGATGAAACTGGAACTGCAAAACATAGGTGGATTTACAGGTGTTCATAAGTTCGATATCCAAAAAGGGATCAATCGCATCACTGCGCCGAACGCCAAAGGAAAATCAAGCTTGCTGCGAGGACTACAGTGTCTTGCCAGCGATGACGAGACTGTATTCCGAGACAGTTTGAATGACGACAATGATACAGGAACCATCAAGCTTGATGACGGGTATGTGCGCAATCTACGGCGTGTAAATAACATAGTGCAGGCAACTCCGGCGGACGACCGAACATTCTTTGATGAGAACAGCGAATGGCGCAACGCAGAGAAGATTGCATTCTTCACGCCGAAGAGCCGGGTGGTCCTGGAGATCGATCAGAACGCTTTTGATGTGCTCCGGTTTGTCAAGAGCGTCAGTGGAGCCGAGATCGTTGAATCGGACCTCCGCAGAAAGGAGGCTCAACTCGGAGATGCGAAACAGAAGCTTGATGAGTATATCGAAAATCTCACCAACGCCCAGAAGCTTGAGGCTGAGATCAAGACGATGCAGGGCGATATCCAGAAATTGCAGGGCGAAGTCCAGGAACTCGAGGCAGAGATCGCTAAAGAGTCCGGCACGATGGATATTACCGACGTCAGCAGAGATCTTGCCACCAAGAAGCGGGAGATCGAAGGGCTTCATGAGCGCCTCCGGGTGCGTGAAGGTGAGGTGAAACGATACCAGGATGAATATGAAAAGGCGCGTGCGCAGCGTGAACAGATCAATGAAGAGATTAACGAGTTCGAACAGACATACGAATCACCTGAAAAGAGCATAGAGGGGTTCAAAGCAAATATACACAAACATGATCGCAGGAAGAAGAGCCTGAAGCGAGGGAAGGACATGGTCGACAGCTTGCTCGGGGTGATCAACGAGGCGTACAAGATGTTTGGCGAGACCGAGCGCGTCGTTCCTGAGGAAGCATCAGAGATTTCTTCCCTTGAAAAAGCATACAGTCTACTTGGAGAGCCACGCGAGTGCCCGGTGTGCAGCGGCGGTGCTGATCGTGACACACTAGAACATCGAAGAGATGAACTGCGAGCGTGCGCCACAGACCTCTCCAAGGATATGCGAGGAGAGGATGAGCAGACAAAACTGATCAAGCTGGACATGAAGGAGCTTCAGGACAAGGTCGATGGGCTCCGGGCAAAGCGGCGGGCACTCGATGAGGCAAAGCGCAACGCAGAAGAGTATCACAAGGACTGGGACGAGCGCAAGGACACGCTGGACGCAATCGAGAGAGAGATCTCAGAGAAAGAGTCAGAACTTGAAAATCTTGAGCGCCAGTACGAAGATGCAACAAAGAATGTACAAACCAAGAGCAGGGAACGTCTCAACGAGATGCGAAAGAAGGTTGGCGGGTTTGAAAACGAGATCCGGAACAACCACAAACAGATCGATCGGCTCACGTCCGAAATCCCGGACTACATGATCGGAGAGACCCTTGAAGAGTATGCACGGAAGAAGAACAAGGGACTCGAACAGTTGCGGATGGAGATCGGAGAACTTGAGACACAGTATGACCACGAGGTGCGCGGCGCGGTGAAGCGGTTCAATGACAAGATCAACAACATCTATCATGACATGGGATTCACAACCTTCCGCGACATCAAGATCCAGGAGGAGACCACACGGGGCAGACCATCTTCGCTTGATGTGATTGTGGAGCACGAGAGTGGAAAAAAACAGTCGCTCTCCAGTCTGAGCAAGGCAGAACAGCTAACACTCGGTCTCGTCTTCCAGATTTCTGCGAAAGAGAACTACATCCCGGATTTCCCGTTCTTTGTCATCGATGACAATATGAACACCTTTGATCCAGACCGGTTCAAACTGGCTCTGAAGTATCTGAAAGGCGAGGCGGAATATGTGATAGTCTCACAGCCCGTACCCCCAAGTGAGCAGGATGAGCTCGTTGTCAAGTATGGGTTCGAGTAAGAGCGTTTAATTCGAGTTAATCCAGGTCCCCGGAGAAATTCGGGGACTCTTTTTTTATGAAAGTCTGGGGCGTCGAAATAACATATAACTGCAAGGTAACACTTCCAAAACCCGGGCACAAATCGGGAATTCCAGTGAAATACACCCGGAGACTTTTG
>JAYEGG010000336.1:0-9177 GCA_034658995.1 Methanobacteriota archaeon
CAATCCTGAGCCTTGCAATGATGCTTAAGTGGTACGGCAGGGTAGAAGAGTCTAACGCGGTGCATGACACGGTCTCTCGTGTCACGGCTGCGGGTATCGTGACACCGGATCTTGGCGGTCGCTGCTCGACAATGGAAGTTGCAGAGGCAGTCGCTGCTGCAATCAAAGAGCGGTAGGCAGGGAACGTTCAAATAATAGGGTCATGGGACTTTAATTTGACTCCACGATGACCAAAAACCCCCGTTACGATGAGATCTGACAACCGCTTATATTGATGCTCGCATAGCTCACCCGCCCAGCACTTCGAACATCCCCTTGAAATGCGAATCAAACGTGATGATCTTCCCAATATTCTCCTGCTGCATCACTGCCATGGTAGTCGCATCAGTGAAACTTACCCGTTTATCAAAAAGCCTGAAAAACAGTTCCCTTGCCTTATTGAGAATGGTGTTATCAATGATTATCATCTCAATGCGCGGCGAGAGCATAACCTCGGAGATATCCTTTGCCACATTCTTATTCCCTGTGCGTACCATCGCCAGTGTCAGGGTCTCATCATAGATAAAATCGGTGGTGAATATTGAGCCAAACTCCATTTGCAGGGCGCGTCGTAACAGATCATCCGCCTCGCTATGGTATACGTCTTTTTTATTCCGATATGCCATGAAGGCTCCGGTATCGATAAATACAGCCATGCCATAGCCTCATTGATACAGGTATTCATCCACCTTTGAGGCATCGGTCTCTTCACCCCAATCCATAGCCTCGCTCCATGCAGGGTCAGCCCTTAACGCGGGCATCTTTTTTATGAGTTCATCTTCATGCAACAGGGCGTAATCAGAGATCTTATCAAGCAAGTTTTGAAGAGATATCTTCTTACCCGTGTTGATGGTGAATTTCGATTGCAGGACATCCAGTTTACTTTTGGTGACATCTTTTACTTTTATGCTTGTGTATGTTGACATTTCCTGTTTAAAAGTAGAATGTTCTACCATATAGTCTTTTGTGTGTGGGGGACAGTCGCACCATCAGGGGTTACATGAGATTATATGAATGTGTTCAAGTGAGTTGCAAGTAAAATCTGCGTAATCCGTGTTCATCTGTGGTTAAAAGCTTTTATTTCGGGAAATCACAACTTTTTTGCGGTGTAAACATTTTGCATATTGCACATGAGCACGATTCAACAGGTTCGCCGGGCACATCAAGAACGATGCTACACAACTACCTTCCTGAGAATCGCATCGTTTCATACAGCAGTTGCGGTCACTACCAGCCACGATAATTAAACCTACTACATCTAACGACACCTATCGCCACCATAAGCATCACCGCCGGCAGCAGGTATATCCTGCTGTCGTGGTTGGGGTTGTCAGTTGCTGGTGACACCGCGCAAACCCGAACGAGTTGTTGGGGTTATGCGCACGCGTTTTTATTCAGGGGTTTCGATAGAAATTTTGGTGATCACAACGTCCTCTACCGGCTTGTTTTGCGAATCGGTCTCCACCTCTGCAATCGCCCGCACGACATCCATCCCGTCGATTACCCTGCCAAATACCGCATACTGTCCATCGAGTCTGGACTGTGCCCCATCGCAGACATAGAACTGGCTGGATGCGCTGTCCGGTTGCCGGGATCGCGCCATCGCAAGGGCGCCGTCAATGTGAGTTAGTTCAGGATGAATCTCCAGCTTGATGTTTGTGCCAGAGCCACCCTTTCCAGTGCCGTCCGGGCACCCGCCCTGAATCATAAAATCATTGATCACGCGATGAAAGATCAGACCGTCGTAGAATCCGCGCTCGGCAAGCCCGATAAAGTTTGCCGTGGTGTTTGGCGCATGCGTTTCGTGTAGTTCAGCGGTTATCGTGCCCATGCTTGTCTCGATCACCGCAATCCGGTTCCCTTCTCCGGGTTCGGTTTTATTTGCGGTATCTACCTTAGTAGCCGCCACATCATCGATTTTAGCATCATCTTCGACCGCTGCATCTCCCCCGTCGATAGATACGATCTGCACATCAAAGATCAATGTCTTTCCGGCAAGCTCGTGGTTAAAATCAATCACAACGCTCGTGTTTGTGATGCCTGTTATGTTGCCCGGCCCATAGCTGGTGGTGAGCTTCTTTCCAATCACCGGCGTGATGCCTGCCGCGCTCAATTCTTCGATCGGAACCGTCTGGATCCGGTCATCGCGCTTGAGCCCGTATGCGTCTTCCGGTGGCAGAGTCAGGGTCTTCTCTTCGCCTGCAGCCATACCAACGACGCCGCTGTCAAAACCCTTGATCATCTGTCCTGCGCCGACCGTGAACCCAAGCGGCTGATACGCCCTGCCCGGGTTGTGCACTCCTGCCTCGATTGCGACGTCCTCCACGGACGTGTCGAAAACAGTACCATCTTCAAGTCTTCCGGTGTAGTCCACCAGAACATGGTCGCCCTCTTTGATCACCTCAACAGTACTGCCGCCGTCTGTGTCCACGCATCCGCTGACGACGAGAGCCAGTGCCAGCAAGACGCCAATAACAAGTTGTTTCTCCATATTGATCACCATAATTTTGTTTTTGCAAGTACACTCTTGTTATGCCGATAAAAACATACCGCTTGAATGGACGTATCCTGCCACGGATGTTTTTTTCAATCCGTTATATCAGCATACGCGCTCTATCCAGTGATAATCGTATCTGGGCGGGCACATCCACATAAGTAACCTCGAGATGCCCGGGGTACATCACTGCCACATCAAGGCTTGCAAGCAGTTCGATCGAGTCTGCGAGAGTAGCGATATCACCACCGAGATCATACCGCCCGATTCCCCCATCCGGAAAGACTGTATCACCGGAAAACAGACTCCGCGTCTCTGGTTCGTACAGGCAGATACCCCCTTGCGTGTGACCTGGCGTATGGATCACTTCCAGCGCAAAACCGTCAAATTCGAGGGTTTCCCCGCCGCGGAGCAGCAAATCAGGCGTTATCTCCGGAGCATGTTTGCCAAACATCACTGCCGCGGTCGCACGGTCATCGCCGAGCAGCACGGCGTCCGCCTCATGGATTGCGATCTTGGCGCCGGTCATCTCCACGATCGCGGGCGCGGCGCAGGTATGATCGAAATGGCAGTGTGTGAGTATGATCAGTTCGGGCTCGTGCCCCTGGATGACCGCAGGATCGATTCCGGCATCGATCAGGACAGTTCCGTCGATTAAGTATGCATTTGCGTATTGCGAGAACCTGTGTATCTGCATCAGTCAGATGTTGGTCTTTTCTGCAAGTATAGTCTTTCCGGTGACGAACCGGCATCCACATAGAGAAGAGTCATATAGATTAAAGGACACAGTATTTGAAGATCCGAACCATTTAACAGTGACGATAACGAGGTGAACAAATATGTTTCCGGGACTTGGAAAAGGCATGAACCCGCGTAAGGTTAAGCAGATGATGAAGCAGATGGGTATCACAGTCACCGATATCGAGGATGTGGAAGAGGTGGTCATCCGGACGGCTGACACCGAGATCGTGTTCGATGACGCAGCAGTCTCTATTATGGATGCTGCCGGCACAAAAACATACCAGTTGACAGGCACCCCCCGCGAGCAGGAACGTGTGCGAGAGCTGGTGATACCCGATGATGACGTGAAACTGGTCGCCGAACAGACCGGTGTGAGCGAGGATGCGGCATGCGACGCACTGAAAGAATCAAGCGGCGATCTCGCTGACGCAATCATGCGATTGAGTGGGGACTGAAATTGATCGAAGCGATCTGAAAGCGGCAAGACAACTGGGAACAGGTTTGTTGCCAGTATGCTCTTCAATTACTTAGAGGGGGCTATCACCAGTTTATCTGACGCAAGATATGGGCTTAAGATTACACATCAATTGTGCTACCTGATGCGCCCATCCGAAGAGTCCCCGCAAATGTAATACGCACCCTGCTGCAAATGTACCAGCAATGAGTATATCTGTTCTCGCAACCCCGCAGCGGTCAAAGCTCACGATCATGCAGATCAGCAACCTGCAGAAGACGCCACTCTCATGCTACACCCTCACGCTTGCAAAAACCGCGAAAGGGATGCGCCCGTTCAAATTCATGTTGGGAAACAAGTTCAAAAAGCCAGCCGAAGTGGTCGAGATGCTCAGGGGTGCTGACCGGATCCTGCTTGCATCGGGGGACCGGAAGACCGCGGATGAGTTTAAGGAGATGCTAAGCGGCTACCAGCTTTCATGCGAACCGGTTTCCGCCTGCCGGTACTGCCTGCTCGATAATCGGTTTAATCTGATCGATAAACGATCGATCCAGTCAAGGGGCGAGCTGATATGCCCGGATTGCGCGCTTGCAGAACTGCACAGGGAACTTGCCCCGATGAAACTCGGCGAACCTGCGCTCGACCGGATCGAGAAGCTGCTTCTCAAGACCCGCGACCTTGACCGGGTCAGGGGCATGCTTGATCCTGATGTAACTGATCCCGATCTCACGCTGTACCGCAGGATCAGTGCAACCGATCCAAAGGCGGCGAAACCGATGATGGTGCAGGATCTTCAGGTTCCAAAGCGGTTCAAGAGTTTGCTTTCGGAAAAGTTGGACACGCTGCTGCCAGTCCAGGCGCTATCCATAAAGAGCGGTCTTTTTGAGGGTGTGGGTCAACTGGTCGTCTCTGACACCGCGACTGGCAAGACGCTGATCGGGGAGCTTGCAGGCATAAAAAACCTGCTCGAAGGCAGGGGAAACTTCCTGTTCATGGTCCCGCTCGTTGCGCTTGCGCACCAGAAGGAAGAGGACTTCAGAAAGCGATATGAGCCTCTTGGAACCACGACAGTGCTTCAGGTTGGGTCAAGTAGGATAATGCGTGAAAAGGGGCGTAAACCCGGGAAACCAACGAAATCAACCACCGTCTGGGTTGGCACCTACGAGGGCGTGGATTACCTGCTCAGATCCGGCAAAGCAGGCAAACTCGGAAGAATCGGGACGGTTGTGATCGACGAGGTGCACACGCTTGCAGACGAGGAGCGCGGGCACCGGATGGACGGTCTGATAACAAGACTGAAGCACACATCCCCGAAAGCCCAGTTCATCTACCTGTCAGCGACCGTCGGCGACCCAAAATCCCTCTCAAAGATGCTTTTCGAAAAAAGCTCTCCGGGACGACTGGTCAGGTACGGGGTGCGACCTGTGCCGATCGAACTGCACCTGCTCTTTGCAGGCGGGCGTGACAAGATACGGATCATCGACCGACTGGCACGGCGGGAATGGAACACGAAGTCATCGAAAGGGTACCGCGGGCAGACGATCGTCTTCACCAACTCACGCCAGAGATGCCACAAAATCGCAGAAAGCCTCCGGATAAACGCCGCGGCGTACCATGCAGGTCTGTCGCAGCAGGAACGGCGCCGCATCACATCCGCGTTTGCAGCAGGCAGGCTCGAGGTGGTCGTGACAACAGCCGCCCTTGCCGCAGGCGTCGATTTCCCGGCGTCGCAGGTGATCTTTGAATCGCTTGCAATGGGGATCGACTGGCTATCCGTGCACGAGTTCCACCAGATGGTCGGGCGGGCAGGGCGACCGGACTACCACGACCTCGGGAAGGTGATGGTGCTCGCTGAGCCAGACCGGAAGTACCACGGCGGCGGCGAGACCGAGGATGAGATCGCATTCAAACTACTGAAACACGATGTCGAGCCGGTCGATGTCGTGTACGAGGAGCCTGAACAGATGGAGGAGCTGCTTGCGTGCGCAGCGCTTGCAAAAGACGAGTCAGAACTGCGTGCATTAAACGATCTGCTGATCAGTGGCGGGAACTTCAAGTATCTCTTCAGGAAACTGGTAGAACACGGGCTTATCACCCAATCTGCCAGACTCACCGACTTTGGCAGGATCGCTACGACGCACTTTCTCAGCATCGAACAGGCATTCCTGATCAGGGACGCGGTCAAAAAAAGCGAACCGCCACTTGACACCGTGGTATCGCTCGAAACATTTGAGGCGGTCTATTTCAAGGACGCAGGGAGAATCGCCAATGCCTTGAAGATGCGTATACCGTCAAGAGTGTTTCAGGGCGCATCGTACGACCTCATATTCTCAGGAGAATCGATTGCCGCTCTTGATAATGACATTCGTGATCAGATTCTCGCTTTTATCACCGAATTCATGGTATGCCCGTGCCGCGACACGCCTTACTGCGGTTGCCCCGAGCGAAAGTTCTCACAGCGGCTGATCGAACTACGATGCGAGGGACTCAGCCCAAAAAACATCGTGCAGGAGACCAGCGACAATTACGGGGTTTACGCGTACCCTGCAGACGTTCTTGAGTACCTGGATCAGGTTGTGCGCAATCTTGAGGCAATCGAGATGACTGCGACGGTGTTTGGGAACAATGCGGTGAAGCGGGATGCAGTGCTGCTCAGGCAGGGCGTGGAGGGGTGACATCTCGGATCAACCGACATCTAAGCAGGAGGTGGGACAAACCCCAAAAATAGAGAGAGAAAAAAAAGGAATCGCACCCTTGCATCACTCTGCTACATGCACTGAACCGGGACATGCTTCCGACTGAAATGATGTGGGTGGGGTATAGATCGATGAGGCGTTCTCGGGATTGTCATTTTTCAAATTGGTGAACATACCTATCAGGAGATGTTACCTCAAACCTGCATCCGGCTTTACGGATCTTTGTTTTGTGGTTATGGAAATCAGAGTCCCTCGTCAATAGATGTGATGCCCCGTTGCATGCGGTTTCAAGAAAAGTTAGATCATCAGCCGTAAAACCATCTATCCTGACTCCCTTTCTCTTGCGCCGCACAAGGACCCTCTCTTGCTTGAGATCTTCGAGTGCGAGCTGGATAACTCTGAAAGTCATCCCATAAGAATGCGCCCGGCTTTGATATCGTTTAATTGTATCCTTGTTGCAAAAAAATTTATGATGTTTTTTAAGCATAATATTGTATGCTTTTGCAAACGATCCCTCTTTCTCGGTCATGGATATCGCACCGAGAAAGACATGGACATCAAAGACCAACGAGGTATCTGGCAATTTAATCCTCCGGGACGGTTTCTATCCATTCGCCAAGCAGATCATCTTCTATCTCGGCAAAAGATGGGATCCATCCTTTCACATAACCGTCTTCGGTGAGATCAAGCTTTTCAGCGGTGGTTCCGCCCTCATCTTTCATGACATGGTACAGCGCAATATCGTCCAGCGCCAATAACCCATTCTTGATCGGTCTTCGCAGTGCGAGCGGCAGAAACTCGCTGTGCGTGGTTATGATGATCTGTTTACCCTCTGCTATCGCCTCTGCAAAGAGTTCAGTCAGAAGAACCTGCGATTTCGGGTGAAGGCTGATCTCTGGCTCCTCGATCATTATGATATCACCCGGTTCGCTCCAGAATAACTGGGTGATGATCGAAAGAATCTGCCTCGACCCCTGACTCGCGGATGAGAGGTTCAGAACAACGCCAAAACTCGGATCGAGGTATTCCGAGATCAGTTCATTGGCACCGCGCCAGCCCGCGTGCAGTTCGTTTATCCCGAATTTGCCAGCCCACTCTGCAATTTTTGCTGCGGCATCCCGGTATTCCAGTGTTCCAAAGATGCGGGCGAGCATGTGGATGAGATGCTCGCCCTCTTTCCCGACGTTGCTTGGCTTTTCCATCCCTTTGTCTGTCCGGTTCACTTCCGGAATGATGCCCCGCACCGAAGAGATGAAGACGACCCGATTCTCAAGTGACGACCTGATCTTTGTTATTATTTCCTGTGCTTCTCCCAACCGGGATGTGAGATTATCTGAAATTGGTTCATTTGACGTAAAAACCCGTTTTTGGAGAACACGCGTTGGGTTATACTCACATGGTTTGAAGGCGAGTTCCTCAGGATATTCGAATCTGGGTTTCTGCCCATGCCCTTCAAAAAACTCATTTGTCACCCTTGCTATCTCTATATCCCCAATTTCCACACTCTGACGCACCTCTTCGTTCAATTTTTTGAAAGAATAGCTGTAACTAAGATCGTTCACACATACTTTGATCGTTAGCCATCTGTTTGTTTCACGTTTGTGTATCACATCAGCAAAATCGCGGTAAATGACCAAATTTCCTTCCGAATTAATTTGGGCATCGATGCTCTGTGCAACTATGCCAATAGCCTCTATAATACTGGATTTCCCAGAAGCATTTGGTCCCATCAGCACGGTTAACGGTCCGAGATCAATCTCGATCCCAGATTCGGACATGCTCTTGAAGTTCCTGAGCGCCAATTTCGTTATCATCTGCGTCCTCATATTCTTTTTTTATCTGTAAATAAACGTTGCTCCACGTAATTGGGTTCATACGTCCCCGCCACAAAACTCACGCAACGCACCAAAACTATCCTCGGAATCGAGGGCACCGCGTGAAACCTCTCCGCGGGAAAGGGCGACCGAATCAGACATCATCGCAGAGGCGACCGCAACATATCATCCGGCAACAGGCGGCATCCCCCGCGGGAAGCAGCGCAGCACCACGCCATTTGGGGCGGGCGACGATGAAACATGAGATTTTGATCGAATGGGATCGCAAATCGTCTGACCATATACACAGACACAACGTCTTGCCGAAGGAAGTGGAAAAAGCCGTAAATGGGGGACTCCTGATACGAAACACATCGAGAGGGGGGGGGGTCGGTTGAAAGAAGTGATAGGATCGTCTTATGGACTGACGTTGTTCATTGTTTTGAAGTTGCACGGGCACAGATATCGAGTTGTTACCGTGAGGGATGCGACAATGGCAGAGAGGAAATTATATATGAAAAGAGGGAAGTTATGTAGGATATGCGAAGAGTGAAAATCGAAAGCATGGGGGACCTGGAGTCGCTTCCGGAAGAGGTCGCTAAAAGGATCGGGGATCGGTTGTGTGCAACGTTTGATGGTGGGATGATTGTTATCAGTGAGTCTCTGGAGTAAGGAGCGGTTGCTGCAAGGCGCAGCGTGGTTTCGATGGCATGTGTGGGGTCTGCATAGCGATATTCGAGGGGGCGAAAGGCTTCTATAAGGTTGGGTTGTGCGTATGGGATGTAACACATCGGAGTCGATTATTATGACAAGGCGCCCCCCACAACCGAAATACATATCGTTTTGCGAACAACTCTCAGCGCTGGCATGCTCGCGGCGCTGCTGGTGCTTGCGTGCACGGGGGCGGCGGCGGGCGCTGAGTGGAATATGTATCCGGGC
>JAYEGG010000337.1:0-2062 GCA_034658995.1 Methanobacteriota archaeon
GAAAAACCCCATCCGAAGGGCATTTATCACTCGCAAACTTTTTGGCTCTCTGGCATCTTCCGTGACAGTGAACCCGGGGCTCTACCAGATTAACCACCTATTCAGCAGCTCGATATCGGTTTTGTATGGTTTCCTGTCGATCCATCAGATCAAACGCACGGTCCAGGGAATAGTCGTATCCGTGGCAGCCGATCTCGTGCCCGTGATCAAGCACCAGTTCTACCGCCTCCGGAACCGTTCTCCACCATTTGTCCGGTGAAATGGAATGTGCATCGTATGTCGTGTCTCGCGTAGACATCGAGCCGGCGTGGGAGCCCGGACTTCATAGACCTCTCTTGCAGTGCCGGGAGCAAAGCCTGTTCAGCGGAATCGAGGAGCTCTCTACATTGGTTGTCATGAGGAAACACAGGAGATCACAGTTCCCGCATCATGCACTACAAACCACTGGCGCCAAATCTTGCATCTCACAAGCCATCGATCCCCCATAAATCAGTCACCTGTGTGTATACCATCTTCAAGCATCTGTTCTGTGATGTGCAAGCATATAAACAACCCTGCACAGCCTGTTACCCCCTGCCCCCATTTTATCAGCCGATAAGCTCTTTGATCCCGCGTTCCAGCGAATATTCAGGCGTGTAACCAAGAGTGTCCCTCGCCCTCGTTATATCCGCAAGCGTATGCCCCACATAATTCTTCAAAGGATTTTTGATGTATTGCGGTTCGATATCTGTGCCGAGTTCGCTGTTGAGGATGTGCACAACGTCGTTGAAACTGTGTGACTCGCCGGTTCCGACGTTGAACGTGCTAAACACCTCTTTCTTTATGGCAAGCATACACGCTTGAACCACATCACTCACGAACACAAAATCCCGGGTCTGCTCGCCATCGCCGTATATGACCGGGATTTCGCCTTTCTGCATCGCCCAGAGGAATTGCGAGACGATATTTGCATATATTCCCTTTGTGCGCTCATTCGGACCGTAAACCGAGAAAAAGCGCAATCCGATCGAATTCACACCATATAACTCATGGTACAATTCTGAAATCCGCTCAATGCACAGTCTTGCCTCTGTATAGTAGTCGGTAACCCTGATCTTCGCATCCTCTTTATGCGGGGTGGGCACTCCATTGTACAGTGAAGACGACGACGCAAACACGACCTTTGCATCCATATCCCTTGCAAACTCAAATACACTGATTGCATCATTGATTGCTGAGCCTACGAGTAGTGGATTCTTCTTATACATTGGTGATGAAGACGGTATGCCGAGATGGATGATGACATCAACAGCAGAATTCGACATCCGATTGCGGATATTGATGCACGAATCATTGATTACGTCTATCTCGCCTTTCATGTCATTCAGGTTGCCCATGTTTCCGGTATGGAGATTATCCAGCACCGTGACATCATGTTCTTTGACCAGAGTAGACGCCAGATTAGATCCAATGAACCCAGCTCCGCCAGTTACCAGTATGTCCATGGACACTTCTATGTAGCCAGTACTAATGGACATTGTTGTGTCGATGGGAGCGTGCGCGAAACCCCCGTACATGCAGGATGGGGTCGTGATTGTTTGACCGCACTGCCAGCTTTTTAACTTCCCGAAGTTGCGGCACAACGTGGAATATGTGCGAAGTTGGGTTCTTCAGGATCGGGTATTGCATATTAATACATGTTCTTGTAGCCGTCGTCAAATGTAATGACCGTAATTCTCGTTGGCAACGGTCGATTGCGTCGGATGTATCATCCCATCAATTCACTGATCCGAATGGTTTTATGCGTTTTATTCAGGTGTTTGATCTGAGCTTCGAAATTTGATGGGTCTACTGGTGGAAGCAGCCAGATCTTGCTGTGCGGTCTGGCGTCGTGGTGCATGATGATGGGATCTGTGGTCTAAGATTGATTTTCAAGAGACTTTATGCATCTAAAAATCGGTAGTGTCCCAATTCAAGATAGTTAATGAAATAAAAGAGTCCGCGCCATAATATCCGATAGGGGGATGATTGTACGCACATGCTCAATGTCATGCGGAGTTTTAAAAAGGGCCTAACGGTACAA
>JAYEGG010000338.1:0-2055 GCA_034658995.1 Methanobacteriota archaeon
CCACTGCCACTCAAGCCTGTTCCACAATCTCTCCGTCAGGCGTGGTCTCTGTAAAGATCTGCCCCTCGAATGAGAACACCTCTGCGCCGGCGAGCCACGCGTCAGGAAATAGCCCCGCCTTGATACAGGTCTGGTTGAGAAACTCCTCTGCATCAAAACCCCATTCTTCCGCCACCTGCGGCAGCAATAACCCCTGGTAAAGACCTTTTTTGACGATGAGCCCGTGTTTTCCAATCTCAACGTGTTTTGGCAGATCCTGCGGTTTTGCATCAATTTTAGCTGGCGGCGTCAGAACAGTCACCTCGATCACGATGTGCGCAATCTCGTCTGATTGGACCGGCGGAAACCGGGGGTCGCGCAATGCCGCGTTCACCGCAGAGTCTGTGATTGCATCCAGAAGCGTCATTACAGGTTCGGGGTAGCCAATGCAACCGCGGAGGTCACGGTTCTTGTGCAAGGTGACAAAGACACCCCGATTTTCCTTAAATATCGGTGGTAGGTCACCAGTTTGTAGTGATTCATCAGAAAGGCGGGCGACAATCGCAGATCGTGCCAGCCTGACTGCAATAGTTCCCTCTTCCTTGCTTAGCATCATACAACATTGCTGGTGGCAAGACATATACCTTACCCGCGTACGCTAACCACAACATTGATGCCAGATCACAACATGGTTGTTGCGATGAGCAAAAAACGGGTTGCGAAAACAGCCGTGAAAGAAGCGGTGGAAGCCGCCATAGAAAAACCTGACCGGCGTAAGAAGCACATCGACGGCATCATAAAGACCGTGATCGCGTCAACTCTTGGTATGCTATCCGGCATAATATGCTTTTATTTACTGGCTCCGACGACCGAAAGACCGGAGAATTTTTCATATTTACTGCTGTTGCTGGCATTCTACATACAGAAACCAATTTACATGCAGCTCGGGATGGATGTGGCTCAGTTTAATTGGAAGGACTGGTTTTATATCGCTTTCATGACCCTGATGCTCTGGTTTATCACGTGGACACTGCTACTAAATTAAAATGAATAAAAGAATCATCCGGGCTGTTTTAATTCTTTCAATCGCACTACTGGCATCCGGATGTGTGGAAGTCCCCTCTATGGAGCCTGTAGAGCGCACACGGGTCGTGATGAACACCGACGTAGTCATCACGGTTATGCACCCGGATGTGCTAGAGGCAGAATCCGCCATCAACTGCGCTTTTGCAGAGGTGTATGGAATCGAGCATCTGATGAGCAATACCGCAAATGGTAGCGAGGTTGCAGAACTAAACGAAAACGGTTTTCTCGTGAATGCATCCCCGAAACTATGCTACGTCATCGATAGATCCCACAAATACTCGGAATTGAGCAACGGATCATTTGATATCACAGTTTTACCAGTTATAAACATGTGGAAGACCCGGATACGCGCCGGATCACCGCCAACCAGCGACGAGATCAACGAAACGCTGAAACTTGTGAATTATAAAAACATATCAATCGAAAATGATAGCATCCATTTCAGCCATCAACCGATGGGCGTAACACTTGGCGGCGTTGCGAAAGGGTATGCCGTCGATCGGGCAATCGAGGTGTTGAGAGAGCACAATATACATCAAGCGATCGTGAATGCCGGTGGCGACATCCGGACGATCGGTTTTAAGACAGAAAACGACCCGTGGAGGGTTGCTCTACAAAACCCCGGAGACAAAACCGAGTATATCACCATTATTAACCTCAAAGACAGGTCTGTTGCAACCAGCGGGAATTATGAGCGGTATTTCAGCGAAGAGGCGCGGACATCACATATCATCGATCCAAATACCGGGTATGCTGCGGATAATCTGCTGAGCGCGACAATCATCGCCGAGAACGCGACCGATGCCGACGCGCTGGCAACCACTGTGTTCGTGCTCGGAGAGATGGAGGGCATGGGATTGATCGAATCTCTGGATGGTGTCGAAGGATTGATCATCACCAGCGATAAGCGAATTCTGCGATCAAGGGGATTTGGGGCGTTTGAGGAGTTCGGAGAGTTCAACGAGTTTGGGGCGATCCGAGCGCGGTAGC
>JAYEGG010000339.1:0-9119 GCA_034658995.1 Methanobacteriota archaeon
CGACATGACCCACAGAAATGGTTTGCAACAGATTTCGAGGCGTTTCGGGCTATTGCAAGTATTATAATCGTTGACTATTTTTTATTGGATCTGGTACTTCATGTACCATTGGTATATTCATCTATGGACAACACTATAATAACGTTGCGGTTCCCAAAGGATTGTCACATTATGTGGTGTTTGGGTCATATCCTCGTCGGTGGTGCGATCGGATGAACTCAAATATGGTATGAAATCTCTTGAATGAATCTCGATATTGGGCAAATAACATTTAATATGTGTCCATCTGTAAAATCTACGGCTGATAAAAGCTTTTAGCCACAGATGAACACTGATTTCGCAGATTTCACCTACAACTCACTTGAACAGATACGTGAAGATATAGGTAACACCCTTTCGCGTCTTTGCGACTTTCTCGTTGAATTGGAGAATAAAAAAAAGAGAAAGACGCGAGTGCGCAAAGACGCAAAGATTGAATAAACCTCTTGATTAGCAACCATGTTGTACGTGCTCTGATCTTGTGTGTTCGTGGTCAAATTGGCAATTACAAAAATCGTAACTACTCAGTTATGTTAATTGGTCGTCCGATAGCGATCCTGTACTTTCTGGCAAGAAAAATAACCGCTGATGGGCGCGGAGGAACGCGGAGCATTTAACCGTTTATTTTCCCTCAGCGTCCATCTGCGCACTCTGCGGTCAAATTTTCTGTTTGGTTGCAGTGGGTTCCGTGTCTTGGGTAGTTCCGGCATAGTGAAGTCCCCCGATAGTGGTTTTAGGTACCCTGAGTAGTTACCAAAAATCGCAGTTTATGCCGGTGATGAGTATAACCGGAAACTCTGCAGAACCGATACAGGAGTGCTTGGATGGCTAATCGGACATGGCTCGGCAGGACTGCCATTCGAGGTATCGGAGAGCCAAAGTATGTCGCCAGCCCCACCCGGAGGGCAGTTTTTACTCGATTTTTTGTGAAAAAATCGTTTTTGTGGTGCTCTGTTGCAATCCTGTGAGATACCGTCTAAGCCCCTGCACGTCTTTTATGTCCTTTTGCACCAGTTTTTTCAGGCGGTCGCGCAAGCTGGTGTCGACCGTTACATTGTAAGGCTGTAGATACATGGCGATCCGTTGCGCCAGTTCGTTGCCCCTGCGATCCCAGTCGGTCAGCACGATCACAGAGTCACTGCAGCATGCAAGCGTGTCCGCGAAGTTCAGCAGTGGCTGCCCGCCCAGAGGCACGATCTTGCCGCATATCCCGAGATTACGCAGTGATGCTACATCATACTTCCCTTCTACCACGATCACCGCGCCACCGGCGCGGGATTGTTCTCTGATATCCTGAAGTACGCGCTCGATCATCTCGCATCTGAGCGCGTCTTCTTTATTTCGTGCAGTCATCAGCCGTATCAGTCCCTAAAAATGGGTGCAGGGCGTAAATCGCATCCTCCCTGGTGATGCCAATGAGTTTAACCGATTTTTTTGTGCTGGTTTCGCCACTTAACCGGACCAACGATTGATTTATCCCAAATATCCCGGATAGCTCGTTGATCAATTGTTTATTTGCCTTGCCACCTATAGCTTTTGCAGTCAACCTTGCACGGATCCGGTTTCGCCATTCATCATATCCACTCGGAACTTCTGTGCTCTTTGATCCAGGTGTGACATCAAGATCGATTATCGTGTCATTGCCTGTGCTTTTTATGGCGTTCTCGTAGGGCATGGTGACTTAGTGACAGTGACTTGGTGACCTGACGACGTGGTCGTTGGTTTTGGTGGCTGTAGCCCGGACGCACTAACTCCGCGAGATCATCCACTGGATATTTCCGTTGTCATCGCAGTACCCTCGTGCCGGGCATGGCGCCATGTTCCACACCTGGGTTGGCTATACAGTCATTGATAGGCGTACCAGTAACTCCTGCAAGGACCTATGTGGTGCGGTTTTGTACCCCTTCATTTGCTCCGATGATCACCAATCACATCAGCCCTCGAAGAAGGGATATCTACCATCTGCAACACCATGATATATATCGCTTGCCACAAAAGCCGTTTCCGAAATAAGACCTGGGGGTCGGCATCTGTCGGTAACTCCAACCAGAGCGAACACTTTATATGAGAACTGACAAAGTGATGTATGTTATGACTGATGAGATGAATGATAATCCGCCAGAGATAGAAGGTGAAGGGCTGGCAGATGGTGATCTACTTGGTGGGATTGATATCGAATCGACAAGAGATCTTGAGGTGCCACAACTGCTTATCGATCAGGTGATCGGGCAGGAAAGCGCCAGCGCAATCATCAAAAAAGCAGCACAACAACGGAGGCATGTGCTGTTGATCGGGACACCGGGCACCGGGAAATCAATGTTAGCTCAGGCAATGGCTGAATTACTACCAAAAGAAGAGCTGAAGGATATTCTTGTTTATCATAACCCGGAAGATGGGAATAACCCAAAAATACGTGAAATTAAAGCTGGCAAAGGCACACAGATCGTTAATGCTCACAAATTAGAAGCCCAGCGAAAGGCACAGATACGAAACACGATTTTACTGGTAATTGGATTCGCAATACTTATTTACGCAGCATCCCTTGGCGGAATGGCTCTGCTGTGGGGAATTCTTGCGGTGTTACTGATCATGGTTATCGGCAGGCAGTTTGTGCATGGCGAGAAAGGAGTTGTGCCAAAGCTGCTCGTAAACAACCGGGATCGCGATTCGGCGCAGTTTGTGGATGCGACAGGCGCACATGCAGGCGCGCTGCTCGGAGATGTGCGGCACGACCCGTTCCAGTCAGGCGGACTTGAAACACCGTCCCATGACCGGGTTGAAGCCGGCGACATCCATAAGGCGCACAAAGGAGTGCTCTTCATCGATGAGATTAATATCCTGCGTCCTGAGTCACAGCAGAGCCTGCTCACAGCGTTGCAGGAGAAGGAATATGCAATCACCGGGCAGTCAGAGCGCAGTTCAGGCGCTCTTGTCAAGACGCAGCCAGTCCCGTGCGGATTTATCATGGTCGCCGCAGGAAATCTGGATGCCGTAGAGGGCATGCATCCCGCGCTCAGATCACGAATCAAGGGCTATGGATATGAGATCTATATGCACGATACAATGGACGATACCCCGGAGAACCGCCAGAAACTCGTTCGGTTTATTGCTCAGGAGGTCGATAAGGACGGAAAGATCCCTCACTTCGACCCGGGTGCCGTTCAGGAGGTTTTGCGCGAGGCAAGAAGGCGGGCTGGGAGAAAAGGACACCTCACACTGAAACTGCGTGATCTCGGAGGTCTTGTCAGGGTTTCGGGCGATATCGCACATGCCGAAGGAGCACCGGTAGTGACTTCAACTCATGTACTCGTCGCAAAGCGAATGTCCAGATCGGTTGAACAACAACTCGCAGACCAGCACCTTGAGCAGCGCATGGACTACAAGATGTACCACAAGAAGGGCGCCGAGATCGGAAGGGTGAACGGTCTCGCCGTGATGGGCGGAGATTCAGGAATTGTCCTGCCGATCATAGCAGAAGTGACCCCTGCACTATCCAAAAATGAGGGGAAGCTGATTGCAACCGGAATGCTTAAGGATATCGCAAAAGAAGCCGTTCAGAATGTTTCAGCCCTCATTAAGAAGGTTACAGGTAAGGATACCTCAAACACAGATATCCATGTCCAGTTCATCGGCACTTATGAGGGTGTGGAAGGCGACAGCGCATCGATATCCATTGCGACAGCGGTCATATCCGCGTTTGAGGAGATTCCTATCGATCAGTCGGTCGCGATGACCGGCTCGCTATCGGTGAGGGGCGATGTGCTCCCGGTCGGAGGCGTCACATACAAGATCGAGGCTGCGGCGCAGGCAGGCATCAAGACCATAATCATACCAAAAGCGAATGAGGACGATGTCCTGATCGAGGATGAGTACCGGGATATGGTGAAGATCGTGCCGGTCTCAAAGATCAGCGAGGTGCTGGAGATCAGTCTGGTAGGAACCGAGAAAGATGGCTTGCTTGATACGATCAAGCGGTTCTCAAAGAAGGTAAATATCCCGATCCCAGATCTCAACGTACCGATTCCTGCGTATGGCACCCATTAGGTACATGCTCGAGTAACCCGTGGTAGGAACCACAAGATTAACAAGATTTCTGTGTCAATCTCGTGAAATCTTGTGTAATCTCGTGGTCTTATATGCAGATATCCACACAATACTCGAGTGTACCCCCTTAGTGATTGTCACTGCTATTGTCGGGGGACGCGAAGGCGAAGCATCAACGCGCTCCTCTGACGTTGCTGTATATCCGTCTGAAACCAAGCAGCACAAGTGTCGCTATGATCAAGGAGAATGCTGAAACGACAATCACGAGCCCACCCACCTCAAATGAACAAAGCGATGCGATCCTCCGCAGAATCATGAAAAAGAGCGCAAAAACAAGCAGATTCAATGATTTCAGTTCTTTAGGTATGTGCTTTGTTAACGAATATCCATAATAGAATGCAACTACCATGATAACCACAGCAAGAAGCTCTGTAACCATTGCAAGGGTTTTGTAATCCATTATTTCACCTGAATAACTCTCCGATCTTCTCGATCATAATCTTTTCCGGGCTTTCCGGATGTGCATGTTCATACTCTTCGAATTTCCGTATCTGCTCCCTACTCCCCGCTATAGCAAGTATCGAATCAGCTTCTATAACCGTATTCCCATGCAGATCAATGACCGTCTTTTCGTCTTTTTCTATCGCTATAACCGTACAACCGACCTTTGATCTCAGATCCAGTTCTTCGAGGGTCTTCCCGGCAAACGAAGAGCCTTTCTTAACATGGTATTTCTCGATTACTATACCCTCATAGAGCATCACCACATCTTCTTTCTGTTCGGAGATCGCCAGTTTTGCAATCATCTGCCCAACCACGATGGAGAGCGATGCAACATAATCGGCGCCGGCTCTGTAGATTTTGCCGCATACCGGCGCGTTCGCCCTCACTATAATGATAGCGTCCGGAGCAAGCGTCCTTGCAACGAGCGTTGCAAAAACCGTGTTGGTATCGGTGTTCAGCGCTATTATGACTGTGGATGCGGACGCAATTCCCGCACTCATAAGAACCTCTTCGCTTGCGCCGTCCCCGACCACGTAGTCAAAACCCTGCCCCGACAGGGCGTCTTCGTTTTTATCCACTACAGTAAATTCAACTTCGGCATCCACAAGTTCGAGGACAATGCTCCTGCCAACGTCCCCATACCCGACAACCACCGCATGTCCGTGTTTTGTTTCCATCTCTCTGCCATCCACTTATCTGGTCAACTTCTTCAGAGCTATCAGGTGTTCATCGGTTCCAACCGCCAACAGAATCGAATTGGATCTGATTATATCGGTTGATTTTGGATTGAGCGAGAGTTCACCGATCGCCCACATCCCTATAATATTACATCCGGTCCGTTTCCGTATCGCTGACTCTTTCAAGCTCTTCCCAATCAGTTCACTCTCCGGATGTATCGGAAATTCGATTATCTCGAGATCTTCCAGGAACTTGGTCGCACCGACCAGGTGGCTGACTGTCGGGTCGGCTGCCTTCCTACCCATAAACGAACCAAGCACCGATTTCAGGGCGATCACGCTGTCTGCGCCGGCATACTCCAGATACTTTCTCTTTGACAAATCTTCGAGAATGGCGATCGTTTTTACTTCGCACATGTCTCTCGCGGTCAGCACAATATCTGCGTTGATCTCGTCGCTTTTATTAGCTATTAAAAGCCTTGCTTTTGCTATATTCGCCCCATTGAGAGTGTTTTTGTCGCATGGAGCTCCGTGGATGCAGAGAATGTCGCGTTCTAACAAGTCGCTAACAACGCTGCGGTCATCCTCCACTACCACAAAAGGGATCTGCTGGTGCCCCAGTTCCTCGATCAAGCTCTCGACAATCAGACTGTATCCACAGATGATCAGGTGGTCGGATAACGCTTGCGACACGCTCACTGGCAGCGATGATTTTGCCCGCGACTCGATCCAGGGGGTGATGACCAGCGGGAAAAGCAGTGCGAACAGGAGAACAACCCCGGAAATGGCGACCACAACCGAGAATAACATCCCGGGTGCCTCCATGAAATAAACATCCCCGTATCCGACGGTTGTAATGGTCGCAATGACCCAGTAAATTGCGGTCACAGGGTTTACGTTTGCCATCTGCCCTGGTATATGCTGACCCTCTCTAAACATCAAAAATAGGAAGACCACACAGTATACAACGACAAGACAGATGACGATAGCTGAATAAACAACAATCGACTTCTTAATATTTGTACTCATGCTTATTTCATTATTTTTTGCACCAGACGCGCCTGAAATCCATGATACTTCGAAAATCCTTCGGAATCCTTCTGGTCAATCGAGGATTCGCCAAATGATACCAGTTCTTCCGAATAGAGTGCAAAATCGGATCTCCTTGCAACCACTGTCGCAGAACCTTTGTACAATCGCACTTTTACGTCTCCTGCGACTCGTTTCTGGGTTTCATCGATGAATGCAGAGAGATCGGCATACAGCGGATCATCCACAAGACCCAGGTACGCAAGCTCAGCCCACGCAGCATCCACCGTCGCCTTGAACCGGAGTTCGTCCCTTGTGAGGATGAGCGACTCAAGATCGCGGTGCGCGGAAATGAGTATCGTCGCAGCAGGATGCTCATAGATCTCCCGCGCTTTTAGTCCGAGCACACGATCCTCGATGTTATCGGACCGTCCGATTCCGTGCACGCCCCCGGTTTTGTTGAGCTTTGCGATCAGCGAGACGCCGTCCATCACGGTCCCATTTAATGCTACAGGAACGCCGTTTTTGAATGCTAATTCGATGATCTCGGGATCTGGTGCCGCTTCCGGCGATGTGGTCCACTCATAGATCTCTTCGGGTGGAATAAAATACGGATCCTCCAGCTTGCCGCCCTCTATGCTCCGACTCCACAGGTTTTCATCCACACTCCAGATCTTCTCCCTGCTGACCGTCACAGGTATCCCGTGATCTTTCGCATAATCGATCTCCCATTCCCTTGTCAAGTTCATGTCGCGCATCGGCGCAACAACATCGAAATCGGTCGCCCTGAACACCACCTCAAAACGAAGCTGGTCATTGCCTTTTCCTGTGCAGCCGTGCGCAAGGGCATCCGCCTTCTCAGATTCAGCAATTTCAGCGATCTTCTTTGCGATTAACGGGCGGGCAAGTGCTGTTCCAAGCACATACCCCTCGTAAAGCCCGTTTGCTTTGATTGAGGGGAACAGGTAGTCATCTACGAATTCATCCTTCAGATCAAGTGTGTAATGCTCATCGACGAGGGTTTTTGCGCGCTTTGTTGCGTCATCGACCTCAGATGCGGGTTGCCCCACGTCAGCAACGACTGTGATCACGCGATCGTAATCGTATTGCTCTTTAAGGAGCGGAATGCAGACAGATGTGTCCAGACCGCCAGAATATGCAAGTACTACTGTTTTCATGGTGTTACTCCTATTATCGATAATGGTGCGGGTGAGCTACTTATGATTGTTTATCTTTATCTTTCTCTTTTTCTGACATTAAGTCTCCCGCATAATGGAAAGGTGAATTTTTGGGGCGCCTGCCACATACGACCGCTTCCGCGTGGTTCGGCATGGACCCTTCTACCATGGGATAGTGCAGTAGCTCCATGACCCATTACCATTAAGTATCAGTAATCCGTAATACATGAGATACAATTGTGGAAATGGTGGTACCTTGCCTTATACAATCGAACACATACATGCGAGAGAGATACTGGATTCCCGTGGGAATCCGACTGTCGAGGTTGATCTGGGCACTCCAAGCGGTTTTGGGCGCGCTGGTGTACCGTCCGGTGCATCAACTGGCACAAACGAGGCGCTTGAGCTCCGGGATGGCGACAACACGAGATATCATGGGAAGGGGGTTTTGCATGCGGTACAAAACGTAAATTCCGCACTCCGGAACGAGATCATTGGCATGGATGTACGGGACCAGCGCCACATCGATCAGGCGATGATCGATCTCGATGGTACGCCAAACAAAGCAAAACTTGGCGCGAATGCCATACTTGGTGTTTCGATGGCGGCTGCAAAGGCTGCTGCTGATTCAGCAGACCTGCCACTGTATGCATATCTTGGCGGCGCCAATGCGCACACGCTGCCGTGCCCGACTATGAACGTACTGAATGGAGGCGAACACGCAGGAAACGATCTTGCGATCCAGGAGTTCATGATCCAACCAAGGGGCGCGTCATCGTGCACAGAGGCGATACGGATCGGTGCGGAGGTTTATCACGAGTTGAAGAAGATCCTGACCGTGAAGTATGGGGCTGTTGCCGGCAACGTTGGTGACGAGGGCGGATACGCGCCGCCGATGGATCATACCAATCAGGCGCTTGATGCGGTTGTCTCAGCCATTGAGGAGGCTGGCTACACCACATCCGAGGTTACACTCGGAGTCGATGCCGCTGCATCAGAGTTCTTTAAGGGCGGGAAGTACCACATCGACGGCACAGAACTCGACAGCGGCGAGATGGTGGATTACTATCTTGACCTCATAAAGACATATCCGATCCTCCTTGTCGAGGATCCTTTCCATGAGGAATCCTTTGACGATTTCGCCACATTGACCGCGTCAACAGACGTGATCATCATCGGAGACGATCTGTTTGTGACCAACATCAAGCGGTTGCAGCGTGGAATTGATATGGGCGCGGCAAACGCGCTGCTGCTCAAGTTAAACCAGATCGGAACCGTGTCCGAATCGCTCGATGCTGCAAATCTGGCGCACAGAAACGGATATCGAGTGGTGGTGAGCCACAGGTCTGCTGAGACCTGCGATTCCATGATCGCTGATGTTGCGGTTGCAGTCGGAGCAGATCTCCTGAAGACCGGCGCGCCTGCCAGGTCAGAACGCACTACCAAGTACAACCAGTTAATTAGGATAGAGGAAGAACTGGACTATGTGGCGCGATTTGCCCAACTGTGAGACAAGCGCCCAAAGAAAACATATATATACCATAAGTTGTAGATTAATGTAATCATGTGGTGGTGTGTATGAGTTCATTTCGATCAAAAATCAAAAGAAGGTTGGAGCGATATATCGAGTTGGATCCCGACGGAATCA
>JAYEGG010000340.1:0-2041 GCA_034658995.1 Methanobacteriota archaeon
ATCGACTGCTCGTACGACTGCTCAATCTCCGATTGCGGCAACACCCCAGGTTTTGGGTCCATCGCTTCGGTCATAGCCCAGAACAAGCCAGGTCCGTAGTATCTCGGCAGATACACGATCGTTGCGCCGTACTCATCCGCAATACCCTTTGCTTCCTCAACTGAGCCTGTCACAAAGAACCGCGCAACATCTGCAACCCGCTCGTCCGGCTCAAATTCGTTGATCGTGGTCGGTCGTGCGACCGTGTGCTCGATTCCCTCTGATACGTAGCGTATCACAGGAGCCCATCCTGCCGCCTCGATCTCAAGCGTGGAGTCCCACCATGCCATGACCACCACAGCACCCACAGCATCCGCACCAACAGTCTCCTCGAGGAACCGGATCGCGTCATAGGTATCCTGTGAAATGAAACGACCCGATGTGAAATCCTCTGAATCGATGAAATACGAGATGTCCTGACCATCCATCCATGTGTCAGCCATAAAATCATCGCTCAGCGCGTACAATTTAATCTCTTGACTTTCTCCAAATTCTTCTACCACCATGGAGGCTTTCTGCTGATTCAGATGGTTGTAATACATCCCCAACCCTCCGGATGTCGCCGCAACAAGAAGAACCGTGATTGCAAGCGTCAGATATGATTTCTTTCTTGCCCCTGGAATATATGATTTCCCCGTACTGCGGAAGAGCATGAAAATGCTCAACAGAGCTGGCAGCAGGATTATCACTGAGTACGCGATGAGTGTGGGTAGATCGAATGTGTAATTGGAGAGCGGTGCCATGGTAAGCACTGCAACACCGCTGTACCTGATATGCGCAATGTATTGGTGCAGATATGCAAAGAACGTGATTGCAAGTACGATGTTGGCGAGTGCAAGTATCTTGCAGGCGTTATTGTATGAATTATCTCTTCTCACGAAGCTAAATGAGAGTACAAGCGAGATGATTCCGATTGTGAGCAGCAGTCCCGATGCCACGAAGTTGATATCCATGGTCCACCACGAAAACATCCGGGTGTTTGGCTCTGATAGGACCGAGAGCGCAGTTGATATGAGATAAAGAGCAAGTGCGAGGTGGATAACTCCCACAAAGATCTTGCTGTTGCTTTTCACCTATGTTACAGTCTTGTTTTCATTCAAAAACATAAATTCTTCCTCTTTCTTGATCTGTTCCTTCATCGGACACCATCCGAGTAGTTTCTTGACGTATGAGATAGTATAAGAACAAACCCCACCCGAAGGGCAGTTTTTGATAAAACTTTTGTGAAAAGTTTTTTTGATAGGTTTGGTCATACGGTTCTCCCGAGTTTCCGGAATAGTTCATCAGCCATCTCTGCCGGGCTTTCCGATCCGGCAAGCGATATGCCCATCTCGCCAGCGTAATCTCGCAGGAGTCTTTCGCACTCATGCAAGCGGCTGCACCCGCCACAGTCACCCTCGTGCCGGTACCAGACCTGCACGCCATGCTTTGCCGAGACAAAGATGATCGCATCGGTCTTCATCTGGACCGATCTCCCGAAGAGCACCCCGCGCTCGAAATTCACTTTCGTAACCTCGATACTGTTCGATTGCGCCATCTCAAGGAGAACCCGCGATACCTTCGAGTCCATGCCCTGAAGCGATTTGGATACCGATTGGCGGCTGACACTGAAACTTCTGGCGATCTCCGCGCCTGCCATGCCGTCTCTGCGCAGTCGCCAGAACTCAAACTGCCGTTCGTTCACTGGTAGGAACATGTGTCAACATACGTAAGTTTACACATGAAAAGTTTTTGGTGAGACTGAAAAAAGAGAGATAGAGAGATCACATTGCGTGATATCAAACCAATCACGGACGCGAGGCGCTTACCTACAAGTTACACGAGTGTGCCAAGCAAAATTCGGCGGTGTCCCTACACATAGTTAGTATTTAGGCGGCGCACCAGTATACCAGATTAAACCGCCTGCGGTAAACTTATGTATTGATTACGTCCAGACTACACTTACATTACAGTGTTTATGTCTTCCGATAACAGGAGGTTTTGATGACCGATAGTAGAGATT
>JAYEGG010000341.1:0-2027 GCA_034658995.1 Methanobacteriota archaeon
GATAGGGCGGATTATGACAGACACAACCAACTTAATCGCGTTTGGCGTACTGATCGGAATCGCAGTCCTTGCCCTGAAGACGGGGCTTGGCTGCGGTTTTGCCAGCCTGAGATGGAAGGAGGTCGTATACCTTGCGACCGTCTATCTCGTGATGTCGATCGTTATGGGCTACCTTGTAGGAATCATCCCGCTTGATCTGACGCAGAACATCCTTGCAGCCGGCGTTACGATGCATCTCATCATCGCAGCAGGGCTGCTATATTTCGGAATCCACACGAAGAGGAAATGGGTGTCCGGTGGGTGTGACATCTCGAGAAAGACGTTTCTCTGGCTTTCTCTTCCGTGTCCGGTCTGCATGGTCGCGCTCTTTCTTGCGTGCACTGTTCTTGCAGGTGCAATCGACAGAAGCAACATCGTGATCGGCGCAATGGTGGGCGTGGTCTTCTTTACAGGCATCTCTCTATCAGCATTCTCGATTGCGTTTCTCGCAGGGCGATTCGGATGCAGGGACCCGTCAGCGCTTGGAACCGCGATGATACTCTTCGGGCTCTTCTACCTGCTCTCGCCGCTCGTAATCCCCGCGTACATGCAGGCTCAGACGGTTCCTGTACCCGCGGTCCCGATGGATATGGGCGAGACGCTTCTCTCGGCTGCGCTGATGGCTGCACTCGGCATAATCGGCTTTGCAGGGTACCGGTACAGGCGGTCAAAGGAGTGGGCGAGTGAGTGAGTGATTGGTTGTATATGTTTAGCTGAGGTGAATAAACCACAAGATTTCACGAGATTGGCACAAATAAGATGGCAGCACATGCGAGATATGGCTATGTTTTCATGTTATATCTTACCACTCCATATTTTCTCGTGTAAATCTGTGTAATCTTGTGGTTAGCTAAACACATACGATTGGTTAAGTGATTAAGTTATTATAATGAATTAAAAGACTAAAAGGAGAATAAAATGGACATATCTTCAGGAATATTTGGAACAATGTTTATGATCTCGAATACGCTGCTCTATCCGGTGGTCCTCGTCCTGCTCGGACTGATCGCATGGTCGTTTGTCTCGACAGGGCAGTTCATATCCGAGTACACATCAAGAAACAGGGACGCGAAAAGGCTCAAGGCGGGCTGCATGGATACGAGGGCGAAAATTGAGAACGGCGATCCAAACGGGGCGGCAGCAGCGCTCACGGCCAGTGGATCAAACGATCTCTTAAAGAAGTTCATAAAAGAGATCTCAGAGATTCTCGGTGCAGGAAATTTTCCGGTTGAGGCAGAGAAACTTCTTCAGGACTACGAACTAAAAATTGCCGATGAATTGATGCATGTGAGACTGGTGGCACGGGTCGGTCCGATGCTCGGGCTTATGGGGACGCTGATACCGATGGGTCCGGCACTGATAGGCTTATCATCCGGAAATATCCAGCAACTTGCAGCAAACCTTGTCATCGCGTTTTCAACAACGGTTCTCGGTCTTCTGGCAGGCGGGGTGGCTTACAGCATCCTCCTCGTCAAGAAGAAATGGTACACGCAGGACTTAAGCGACATGGAGTATGTTGTGGAGGTCTTGAAGTGAGATCAACCCGAAAACGGATCGTTCCGGACGACGAGGAAGATCCACTGGGTGGTGTTGCAAACCTCTTTGATGCTGCGATGGTCTTTGCTGTGGCGCTTCTTGTTGCGCTTGTCGTCTCCTACAATGTGCCAGAGCTCCTGGACGCTGATGCGAGCGTAACAATCGTCAAGAACCCGGGGGACCCGAATATGCAGGTCATAATCAAGGATAAGGAGACGATAAAGGTGATGAACATGACCGAGCAGATCATGGGCGGTCAGGGAAGCAAGATCGGGACCGCGTACCGGCTTGAGACCGGGGAGGTGATATATATGCCTGAGAACGCGACCGGGTGAGAATGCAGGGTTGGAACCAAAACCCGTGTCCGGATTGAGGCTAATCGTGCGTGTGTAGCTACCCGAGGCGTTGCCTGCATCGTCTGGGGCGCCCCCCGGGATCCATCGCAGAACCTG
>JAYEGG010000342.1:0-2014 GCA_034658995.1 Methanobacteriota archaeon
GCTAAACGCGTACACCTGAAAAAGTGTTTATATTAATCACGCACATTACATTATGACATTCATGCTTGATCCACAAACATTTGTAATCCCGGACAACACCCGGATGGAGGAGCGCACCATCGTGGTTGATGGCGGTGCAATCATTGGCGGGCAGTCCAACATCGAGTATGGCATCATCGCCGACAATATCATGATCGGTGAGCACGTGAACGTGTGTGGCGAGGTGTGTGCGCGTTCTGATGTGTACATCGATCGCTGGTCTGACATTCAGGGCGGGGTGGACGCGGACGGTGACACGCACCTTGGTGAGTTCGTAAAGATCCACGGTAAACTGACCGTTGGCGGTGACCTTGATATCGGGGAAAACGTGTCGATCAACGATGGATTTGAGGCGAAAGGCTGGATCATGATCAAAAACCCGTTCCCGGTTATAATCTTCCTGTACCTGTATCTGAGTGAACTGCTGCACCATGGAACAGATGAAGAGGTGGAAAAAGCGGTTCAGGAGTTGTTTGCGGACGATCCTGAGCAGGACAATGGTATCCGGACGATGGTGATACCGGGCGGTGCCATAATTTCACTCAGTGCGATCGAAACGGATTATCCAGCGCACATCGGGGATGGCTGCCGGCTGCAGGGCAACATCCGTGCAAAATCGCTTTCCATGGGGTGTGATACGACGTTGTTTGGCAGCATCCGGGCGAAGGATGTCACGATTCAGGAAAACAACATCATACATGGGAACATCGATGCGAAAGGCGATGTCTGCATCGAGGAGGGGTGCCACATACTTGGCGATGTTCGTGCGCGGGCGATCCGGATTCACCGTGATGCAACGGTGGATGGTGTCATGGATGCGCGTGGCGGCATCACGATCACAGAGACCGTAGAAGCCGAAACAGAAGCAGAAGCGCCAGCAGAAGGGGGCGAGACGGACGAATTGCCGGAATTGGAAGAAAAGCCTGATGAAGCAGGAGACGTATCCGAAGAAAGATCTGCTGAAGAATCGGATAAGGGATCAGATGAAGGATTAAGTGATGAATCGGGCGAAGATGAGCTTAAAGGCGAGCCTGATAGTACAGAAGAGCCAGACGCGGAAGAAGAATCGAGCGAAGAAAACAGTGAACCTGATAAGATGGATAGAAGAGATGAAGCAGGAGACGCGGATGGGGGAGAAAAAACCGATGAAAACATGGAAAAATGAACGCTGATTTTGCTACACCCATGTAAAAAGCGTAAAATCGGTGGAGTGCATGACCCCAGACAAAATTGGATATGAAAGTGTGGTGCAGAGTGTTGTTGATCTGCTTGTGCAGGCGGAGACCGGGCTGCCGGACGATGTCACGGCAGCACTGGCGGACGCTCACCAGCGCGAGACAAACCCGACCGCAAAAGAGCAGATCAAGACAATTCTTGAGAACATACGTCTCGCATCAGAACGAAATGCCCCGATCTGTCAGGATACCGGGATACTGGTGTTTTTTGTTGAGATCGGAAGAGAATGTGTGCTTGACTTTGATGTCAAGGGCGCAATATGCGACGGTGTTAAGAAAGCAACCGAAATCATACCGCTTCGACCAAACGCGGTTCACCCGATCACAAGAGAGTCATCCGGAAACGTCGGCGCAGGACTTCCGGACATTATTCTTGATCTGGTAGACGGAGATCGTGTCAAGATCATTGTTCTGCCGAAGGGCGCGGGAAGCGAGAATGTGAGCAGACTTGCTATGCTAAATCCCTCACAAGTCGCTGATATCAGGCGATTCATCCTGCAAACCGTTGTGGACGCTGGGGGAAAGCCGTGTCCGCCAGTAATCGTTGGCGTTGGCGTTGGCGGATCGTTTGACAAGGCTGCCCGCCTTGCAAAAAGAGCGTTACTGCGAGACGTCCTCGATATGGATGATTCCGAGCGAGAGATCCTTAATTCCATCAACTCGCTTGGAATCGGCACGATGGGGCTTGGTGGCGATATAACCGCGCTTGCCGTGCATATCGAGTATGCGCACTGCCACAC
>JAYEGG010000343.1:0-8951 GCA_034658995.1 Methanobacteriota archaeon
AAAATTATAGCACCTTCTTCCCAGTGCCCTTTGGAGTTTGCCCATCTCTCCATCTGGTATAGTATGGATGCGATCACCCAAGTGTTCTTTCATGATTTCATCAAAGAACCATGCGTCGTTTTTCCCCTCACATAAGATTATATTCAGCTTTAGTACCCCCTGAGGTCGGTTTTAATCATTTCCATCTCTTCTGCTGCCTCTTTTCCTGAGCAGATCTCTCTTTCGATATACCCATCTGATAACCTGCGCAGTATTAAAATTTTTACAGATTCGATCTTGTCAGATTTCTCAGCCTTTTCCAGCAGATACTCTATCAGTTCCAAACTGTGGGTGGACATAAAAACCTGAGAGTATTCAGAACTTGATATGATCTCTCTTGCTAAAATATCCAGATATCCGGGGTGCATCGAAGATTCAGGTTCTTCAAATAGGACGATTCCATTTTTAATCAGAGGTGCCATAAATGAGAGTTTTAAAAGAGTTTTGAAACCATCCCCCATTGAAGATAACGGTAATGGTTCATCCAGATTCTCAAGTAAAACACGTAAATCGCCGTCTGATTCTCTAATATCTTCGAAATAGGGTATTCTACCTTTCAGGGTGCCCAGTACCACTGCCAGTTTCTTTGTATTCACTAGTTCTTTATATAGTTCAGATACCTCATCGCCAATGTGGGGCGAACTGATGGTCAAAGGAATCGTGTGGATCGTGGAAATCTCCTCGCTGAAAATAGGAATCTCATCATAATATGTATCAATTATTGCATGTATGTCGATCAAGTCGTTGTTCAGTTTTGATGTTAAGAATATTTTTTTAGAATTAATCAACTCGTTTATGTATTTTTCGATTGCGGATTCAAGATTTTCAGACACTCTTTTCAGCAGTTTATCTAATTCCTCTTTTGATCCCTCCTTTCTGGATAATCTATCTATTTTACTTTCAAGAGAATATAATTCCCTTATGTCCATGCGGAACTTAGTTTTAAACGGATAGAAATAGTTGCTCGATGCATCATTTTTCGAAACGTCATTTATGAAATCTGTAAAGTACTCATCCACTTCTTCAGGATAGCCTTTTTCTGAGTATATCAAATCCAGTGTTATTCTATCATTTTCAAAAGTTTCTAATGCTATAGTTGATTTCTGTTTACCCTGATGTATTAGATGTCTAATATTTTCAGTTACACCAATATCGGACAAATGATTCGCGAGATTATCTTCAAAATTATTTAAAGAAGCGACTGCCATCCAGATCGATTCTAAGATAGACGACTTTCCTGTATTGTTCGGACCTACTATTATATTTATAGAACCACAGGGAAACTGTATCTCCTCAATGCCTTTGTAATTCGTAATCTCTACGTTTTTGATAATGTTCATAGAATATCATTCTTTGCTACTATAGTCTAATAATGGCACGGTTCAAAAAACTTTACCACATCAACCATGACACTTTTGTACGTGTTTAGCTAACTATAAGATTGCAGCTAAATACATACGGAACCACAAGATTACACTGATTTCCACAAGATTTCTGTGTTAATCTCGTGAAATCTTGTGTAATCTCGTGGTTTTTCGCCTTGGCTAAACACATACACACTTTTTATTATTTTCTGGGACGATTCGAAAAACCGCAGAGGGATGGGAGAGAGAAACAACACCCCTCTGCGATCCTCAGCGTCCTCTGCGGTTAATCTTTTTTTTGCCATGATCCACTTATCCGGAAGAAATTAAAAAGTCTCTCAACCATTCACTCCACGTCTGTCTAAGTTGCATCGTAACGACCGACCTTCATGTCCCACGAATACCCGCACAATTCAGTGCAGGTTTGGCAACTCCCCCTGACCCGCATCCAGCGCAGCCTCAACCGCCTTCTTATGGATCTCTGACGACCGGTGGATTCCGCCGCGTGTGCCACGCACGGCACGGCACGGGTACTGTCCCGCAAGCAACCCTGCTTTTGCCGGGGCGTCCGCAACTGGCGTGCCTGGTAGTTGTGATGCCACCCACCAGCTTGCGCCGCACAGAGAACCTCGTATGACATCAACGTCTGACACGAGTCCGCCCTCCACTGATATCCTGAAGACCGGCATTCCGAGAACCGATGTGAATTCGTTGATCACCTGATCGTTACACGGCACAAGCGAGCAGCAGATCTCGTCAGCGTGAATCGGTATCTGGTATGTTGATGCGATCTTCCGGAGTTCTGCTGTGTCGTTTCCTGATACAATGATTGCACCTGCTCCCGATTTTGCGGCGCACTCCGCAAGGGCTGGCGTGAGGTCGGGGTGCAGGGTAAAGATGATGACCAGATCAGACGTTAGCGCCTGCACTGGTCCCTGGGTGTATGGGGCAGTATCCTCGATGAAATCCGGGAGGTCTGCCGGGATGGTGACCTCTGTTACTTCAAAGCCAGTCTTCTCTTGAATCGTCCGGATCGCACGCTTCCCGTACTTTCCTCGGGTGACTACCGTGACTGAGATTGTTTTGGACCGGGTCTTTGCAGGGGGGTTCATTGCGGATACTTTGTTTGGCGCATCCGAATAACTTTTTGTGTGAGCCTTTCCAGTTATCCAGACACGCGCCTTTCGGTCACCTCGAAAGGATGTGCACTACTGCGGTGCCGCCTGAACCGCCAACGTTGTGCGTCAGTCCGACCTCGCCTGCAACCTGCCGCTTGCCTGCATCGCCGCGCAGTTGTGTCGTGACCTCTACGGCTTGCTTGATGCCGGTTGCGCCCACCGGGTGCCCGCAGGCTTTCAGACCGCCTGACGGATTCACAGGAAGATCTCCATCGATTGCGGTGGTCCCGTCCTCGGTCACCGGTCCGCCAGTTCCTTTTGGAAAGAACCCGAGATCCTCGATCGCACATATCTCTGCTATCGTGAAGCAGTCATGTACCTCTGCAAAATCAATGTCTTTTGCGGTCAACCCCGCCATCTTGTATGCGCGGGATGCAGCCGCCGCTGTTGCGGCAAGCGTGGTGATGTCAGACCGATCATGTATGGCAATGGTGTCAGATGCCTGGGTGGTTGCCCTGATGTGAATCGGCGTGTCGGTGTACTTTCTTGCAACATCCATTGGCGCAAGCACCACGGCAGCCGCGCCGTCTGTGATCGGCGAGCAATCGAGCATATGCAGCGGATCAGCGATCATAGCCGATCGCAGCACCGCCTCGACGGTTATCTCGTTTCTGTACTGCGCTTTCGGGTTCATCGTTGCATTGTGGTGGTTCTTCACCGCTGCGGACGCGAGTTGCTCGGACGTGGTCCCGTATTCGTGCATGTGCCTGCGTGCGATCATCGCGTAGAGTCCGGGGAATGTTGCGCCAGCAAAACCCTCCCACTCTCGGTCAGCCGCTGCCGCCAGCATATCGGTTGCCGCCTGCATGCTCACATCAGTCATCTTTTCAACGCCAGCAACGATCGCAATATCCGCATGACCTGATGCGATCGCGAGCGCACCCATCCTGAGGGCAAGCCCGCCGGATGCACATGCAGCCTCCACGCGAGTGGACGGCACATGCATTGACGCAAGACCTGCGTAATCAGCGATCAGCGAGGATATGTGCTCCTGCTCAACGAACCTGCCCGCGCTCATGTTCCCGACAAAGAGTTCGTCGATCTCCTCGCCCTGCACGCCGGCATCCTCGATCGCCGCAACGCCTGCCTCCACAATGATATCGCGGAACGACCGATCCCAGAATTCTCCGAACGCAGTGCACCCGATTCCTATGATTGCCACTTCTCTGGTCATGATTATCTTATGATATTTTGGTCTTCTGTATAATGAGATTTACGCGTGGAAAGAAGCATACGCAAACAACATGGATATCTACATATCTATCAAAACACGAACGATATAGAGTAAATGATTGAGTGAATGTTAAAAGCGGATGGCAGGACCTGTGCATGGTAAGACGAATCACACTCGGTAGCGGCGACCCGAAACGGCTGTTTATCGCTGGGTTACACGGCGATGAATGGAAAGACACGTCTGCGATACTTGAATCTCTGGACGCACCTACCACGGGGTTGCTTGTGATCATTCCAAAACTCACAGATCGTGCTTATATCAGCACCCTTGACAACCGATACTACGACCCCGGGGGATATGGCACGGATGTGATCGCCGCTATCAGTGATATAAAGCCGGAAATTTACCTTGAACTGCATTCGTATAATGATTTTGACGGATTAACCGATCCAGGTCGCATACACCGGGTAGGCGTCCCGGCGTACATCGAACTTGAAGACGGCGTTCTGATAGGTTCGATCTCGCCAATTCTGCGGGGGGCATGTTTTTCGATGTACGATGTTTGCTTATCATTTGAAATCCCGACTGAAAACAAGAAATCACAGAGACTGGTAAGAAAACTCCTTTCGTTCACAAAGGATTGCGTATCAAGAGACGAATTTCTGGATTTTCTGTTGGGCGAGTATCCTGACCAGGGAAAGCGCGCGATAGAGAATTACAAGCGATTCTATGGCATTGAGAAGATATAACTTGCGTTTTATAGTGTTTCTGGCGACAAATGTGTGGGTTACAGTGGGTGTACAGTGTCTGTTGCTATTTAACGGGGTTTGCCGCCAAAGTATGCACTTGGTGGGATACTTTTAACCACTATGCTCATGCACCATAGCGGAGATGCAAAAAAACGGGGGCGCGGTCGTTCATACGAATGTATCGAGAACGACCTGCGCGCTACCATCGCCAAACGTGGCGACAGCTATCACGTGACTTCGGTCGGAGAGTGCTGTGTCAGAATTATATGTCCATGTCGAGCCAACCACGGGCGGCGAATCCAGTGTTATGTCTCTGAAGGTTCCATCTACGCTCACGTTCAGGTACTGCACAAAGTTGGCGCCTGGTCCGCCCGCATAAGTGAAATCAATCGCTGTCGCGTTCAGCCTCTCAGCAGTCACCACCACTATGTGCAGCTGGGACATGTCACCACACATCCCAAATGACAATGCACCGACGATTGATGCCAGCATCACTGTGATTGCGACCATCAGGATGGTTCCAATGACTGGGGAGACCGCGTGCTCGTCTTTTTTGATCTCTCTTTTCTCTATTTTCTTTTCCATTTTAATCACCTCGATAGGTGTTGTTGGTTATCACACACAGTTATACGATATAAAGCTATTGATTTATCATTTTTACCAGTGAAATAATGTTGAAGTGTTATTCAAGCCGGCATGATCAGAACTCGGGGGGGATGCGTGTGACCGCCAGACAAAAGAGTTATAGAGTCGCAGGTATGAATGGAAAATATCTAACAAGTGAGAGATGCGCCAGGTATAAACACAACCCGAGGTAACTGTATGGAACTATCAGATGTCAGGAAAAGGATCGAAGAACTCGATGGAGGTATCGTAAAACTGATCGCAGAACGCACCGACCTTGCAGGTACTGTTCTCGAGTTGAAAAAGGTAGAAGGGACCGGTATTCTGGATAAGGAACAGAATCATGTCGTTCTCAATCGAGCTATCGATCTTGCAACCGAACTGAATCTTGATACCGGGTCAATCAGGGATATCTTCGAGATTCTGATCCGGATGAACATCGAACGCCAGCATGAGCTGAGCGGTGAAGGGAACCTGCCATAAATGCCGCGAATTGCGATAATTCTTGGGTCGAAGTCTGATATGCAGATTGCGGATCAGGTAACCGGGGTCCTGGATGAGTCTGGCGAGAAATACGATCTTCAGGTCATATCAGCGCATCGGGATCCTGAAAAACTGGCAGATTATCTCAACGGAAGCGATGCGCTTGTGTTTATTGCGATCGCAGGGCTATCTGCAGCTCTTCCTGGTGTCATTGCCTCAAAGACCGATAAGCCGGTGATCGGGGTGCCTGTGAGCAAGAAACTCGGTGGGCTTGATGCGCTGCTCTCGATTGTGCAGATGCCGCCGGGTGTACCGGTTGCGTGTGTCGGGATTGATAATGGCAAGAATGCCGCGCACCTCGCGATGAGGATAATACGATGACTGGGTCTGCTATAACAATGCTTAATATTGCTGAAATCCTAAGGTAATGATAATCTAACAATTTTAATCAGAGGTAAGATATATGGGTACGAAGAAAAAAATGGTTGAACGGGTCCGCGACCTGATGAGCCGTCCTGAAAACATCCGGAACATAGGCATCGTTGCGCACATCGATCATGGTAAGACCACGCTCACAGACAACCTGCTTGCAGGCGCAGGCATGATATCGAAGGAACTGGCGGGCAGGCAGCTCTTTATGGACTTCGATGAGGAAGAACAGGCACGAGGCATCACAATCGATGCCGCAAACGTCTCAATGGTACACGAGTTCGAGGATGATGAATACTTAATCAACCTGATAGACACACCCGGGCACGTCGATTTCGGAGGTGATGTAACACGCGCGATGCGAGCGGTCGATGGTGCGATCGTAGTCGTCGATGCAGTCGAGGGCGCGATGCCGCAGACCGAGACCGTGCTTCGGCAGGCGCTAAAAGAGAACGTCACACCTGTGCTTTTCGTCAACAAGGTCGACCGATTGATCAATGAACTGCAGGTCGATGCCCAGAGCATGCAGATCAAACTCGGGAAAGTTATTGATAACGTAAATAAACTAATCAAAGGGATGAGCGAGGAAAAATACAAGGAATGGCGACTTGATGCGTCAGCAGGAAACGTTGCGTTCGGATCAGCACTTTATAACTGGGCTATCAGTGTTTCATACATGCAAAAGAGCGGGATAAGTTTTAAAGAAGTATATGACTACTGCACTGAAGATAATATGAAGGAGCTTGCCGAGAGATGCCCGCTTCATGAGGTGTTAAACGACATGGTGATCAGGCACCTGCCAAACCCGCTTGTATCCCAAAAACGCCGTGTTCCTGTGATCTGGCACGGGGATGCTGATTCCGATATCGGGATGCAGATGACCGGCTGCAATCCGGACGGCGATGTTGCACTTATGGTCACCAAGATCACAAGAGACCCACACGCCGGCGAGATCGCAACAGGCAGGCTCTTCAGCGGAACGCTTCGCCGCGGCCAGGAATTATTCATATCAGGCGTGTCAAGCCCCGACCGGATCCAGCAGGTGGGTGTGTTCATGGGTCCTGAGCGGATCGAGGTTGAAAAGATCCCGGCAGGGAACATTGCGGCGGTAACCGGACTTAAGAATGCGATCGTGGGAAGCACAGCAGCCTCACTTCGGGACATGACTCCGTTTGAGGTGATCACACACGCAAGCGAGCCGGTGGTCACGGTAGCCGTCGAAGCAAAGCACATGCGAGATCTTCCGAAGCTGATCGAGGTCTTAAGACAGGTCTCAAAAGAGGATCCGACGCTGAAGGTCAAGATCGACGAGGAGACCGGCGAACACCTGCTTTCGGGAATGGGCGAACTGCACCTTGAGATCATAGCCCACCGGATCGAGCGGGACAAGGGTGTTGAAATCACCACATCCGAGCCGATCGTGGTGTACCGCGAGACCGTGACCGGCAGCGCAGGACCGGTCGAAGGAAAGTCGCCGAATAGGCACAACCGATTCTACATCAAAGTTTCGCCGCTTGAGCAGGAGATTGTTGACATGATCAAATCAGGCGAGATCGCTATGCGCATGGACAAGATCGAGCGGCGCGATAAACTGATCGAGGCGGGCATGGACAAGGACGAGGCAAAGAGCATCTCTGCGATATCAGATACAAATATGCTGATCGACATGACCAAAGGCGTCCAGTACCTGCGCGAGACGATGGAACTGATCATCGAGGGATTTGAGGATGCAACAACCGCAGGTCCGATGTCAAGAGAGCCGAGTCAGGGCATCAAACTGAGGCTGGTCGATGTCAAGCTGCACGAGGACGCTGTGCACCGCGGTCCCGCGCAGGTGATCCCGGCTGTGCGTCAGGCGGTCCAGGCGGGAATCCTGATGTCTGACGTGACACTGCTCGAACCGTACCAGAAGGTCTTTATCCAGATACCGCAGGATCAGATGGGCGGCGCGATCTCAGAGATCCAGGGCAGGAGAGGCGCGATACTGAACATGACGCAGGAAGGCGACGTCACAGATGTCGAATCAAAAGCACCGGTCGCAGAGTTGTTCGGGTTTGCAGGCGATCTTCGATCTGCAACCGAAGGAAGAGCGCTCTGGAGTACGGCGTTCGCCGGATTTGAACCGGTTCCAAAGAACCTGCTTCCCGATATCGTGCAACAGATCAGGACCAGAAAGGGCTTGAAGCCGGGAATGCCAAAGCCGAGCGATTTTGTCAGTGAATAAGCAAAAGTGAAGATGTGATTCTTTCAGCAGAGATTGGGTTCTCTGCTGATTCTTTTTTATTTTTTGCTGTGAAAAACAGTTACGCGTTATGTTAATCCTTAGAATCGTTGATGACGTCCTAATCTACGATAGTTTATCAAAACACGTAGTATGAGGGAACCTGGGACTGGGCAGATTAGTGAAATCAGTGCAATCCGCGTTAATCTGTGGCTAAAAGTTTTTATCAGCCACAAATTTCACAGATGGACACAGATTACAGGTTGTTTGTACCGTTAGACCTCTTTTAAAACTCCGCAGGACAGTGAGCATGTGTGTATAATCACCCCCCCGGCAGATATTATGACACGGACTCTTTTATTTCCATTAACTATCTCAGATTGGCACACTACCCGGGTTTTTGTGTTAATCTTGTGCAATCTCGTGGTTTTATATGATGATATCCACACAATACCAAATACGTACGTTTCTATGAGACTTTTTAATTTCTTCCGGATAAGTGGATCATGGCAAAAAAAGATTAACCGCAGAGGACGCTGAGGATCGCAGAGGGGTGTTGTTTCTCTCGGCTCTCTGGTATCTTCCGTGATAGCGAACCCAGGAGCTCTATCAGATTGATCATCTATTCAGCCACTCGATATCGGTTTTGCAGAGTTTCCTGTCAGTTGAAAATATAATGAACCGCGGATA
>JAYEGG010000344.1:0-1958 GCA_034658995.1 Methanobacteriota archaeon
GAATCCTCCAGCCAGATGCCGCAGGTGTTGTTCGATGCGTCGTTGTCAGAAATGTTGCAGTGATCCACATCACTGCCGAGATAAATCCCAGCCGCCGACCAAGGACGGGTTGTCCGGGTCACCGCAAATCCTGATATATATATCCAATCCGCAGTCACCTCAAACACATGACCCCCCGCATCCGCCGCCCGCACCGTCACTACATCCGCACCATCGCCGATCAGCGTAAGCCGCTTGCCCACACCCACATTCTCGCAATACTCCCCGGCGTGCACGTAAATCGTATCCCCTGGCTCCGCACCATCAATCGCCGTCTGAATCGGCGTTCCCGCACCCGGATACACATGCCACTCAGCACCCGTCGCCGTCCACGGTTGCATGAGCGGGAAGTGGTCGATGCTGGCGCCGCCCGGGATTTGGTAGGGGGTATTGCTGATGCCATCGCCATCCGGATCGGCGCCGTTGTAGTTAGAATAATAGTTGCCTTCTGCGCCTGAATCCCACTGGTTGGTGCCGGTGTCGTAGGCGTTGCGCCATCTGCTGTTGATGAGATTGTTGTGGTAGAGGGTGTTGTTGCCCGAAGAATACATGCCGATACCGTGGTCATTGTCCGATGCTGTATTGCTCGCAAGTGTGTTGTTGCCCGAATACCGCAGGTAGATGCCGCAACAGTTGTCCGATGCAGTGTTGCCTGTGAACGTGTTCTTGTTCGAAGAACGCAGGTAGATGCCGCACTGGTTGTCCGATGCAGTGTTGCCTGTGAGCGTGTTCTTGTTCGAAGAACGCAGGTAGATGCCTTCACCATTATCCGATGCAGTGACATTTTCTATCCTCGAATTCTCGGTGTATGCAAACAACACCCCCTCGTGATTTTTCGTCAGTGTCAGATCTCTGACCGTTATATTCGTGGAATTCACGACTCCGACAAAGCCAGCGTCGCCTGGAATCTGCTTGTCTCTCTGATCAACCCAGTAATAGATCGGTTTTCCGTCAACGATGTTGCCCGTGTCTATCTTCTGGATGTAGTGGGAAAGACTGTCGCCAGTAACATCGAAGTTGTATTCGTTTCCGGATATTGTGTTGCTCGCAAGCGTGTTGTTGCCCGAATATAACAGGCGGATGCCGCGGTAGTCGTTGTTCGATGCAATGTTGTCGGTGAGCGTGTTGTTGTTCGAATACCATAGACAGATGCCGCAATCATTCTTGGATGCATTGTTTTCTGTGAGCGCGTTGTTGCCCGAAAAATACAGATATATACCATCGCCGTACCAGTTCTCCGATGCGTTGTTTTCTGTAAGCGTGTTGTCGCTCGAATTCCACAGGCGGATGCCGTACCTGTTGTTCGATGCGGTGTTGTTCGTAAGTAGATTGTTGCTCGAATGATCCAGGCGGATGCCGCACCACCAGTTCTTCGATGCGTTGTTTTCTGTAAGCGTGTTGTCGCTCGAATTCCACAAGCGGATTCCGTAATAATTCTTCGCTGCTTTATTATCCGAGAGTATGTTGTTACTCGAAGAACGCAGACAAATGCCGCACCGGTTGTCCGATGCAGTGACATTTTCTATCCTCGAATTCTCGGTGTATGCAAACAACACCCCCGCATGATTTTTCGTCAGTGTCAGATCTCTGACCGTTATGTTTGTGGAGTTCGCGACTCCGACAAAGCCAGCGTCGCCTGGAATCTGCTTGTCCCTCTGATCAACCCAGTAATAGATCGGTTTTCCGTCAACGATGTTGCCCGTGTCTATCTTCTGGATGTAGTGAGAAAGACTGTCGCCAGAAACATCGAAGTTGTAATTGTTTCCAGACATCGCGTTGCTCGCAAGCGTGTTGTTGCTCGAAGAATGCAGGTAGATGCCGTACCAGTTGTCCGATGCGTTGTTCTCTGTGAGCGTGTTGTCGCTCGAATTCCACAGGCGGATGCCGTAATCATTTTTAGATGCGTTGTTTTCCGTGAG
>JAYEGG010000344.1:2058-8951 GCA_034658995.1 Methanobacteriota archaeon
TGTTGCTCGAAGAATGCAGGTAGATGCCGTACCAGTTGTCCGATGCGTTGTTCTCTGTGAGCGTGTTGTCGCTCGAATTCCACAGGCGGATGCCGTAATCATTTTTAGATGCGTTGTTTTCCGTGAGTGTGTTGCTGTTTGAGCAATCTATATAGATACCATCACCATTCCCTGATGCAATATTGCTTATGAGATCGTTACTACTCGAACATCTCAATAAAATCCCCTCCTCCCAGTTATTCGAAATGGCATTATCCACGAGCATGTTGATGCCTGAATTCCACAGGCTGATGCCGCAACCTGTGTTCGAGTCCGCATTGTTGCTTGTGAGATTGTTGTCACACGAGTTTCGCAGGTTAATACCTTCCCAGTTATCCGATACTGTATTATCTGTGAGTGTATTATCACTTGAATTACACACTTTTATGCCGCGGCTGTTCTCCAATATGGTGTTTCCGGTAAGTGTATTATTACTTGAATTCCCGAGATAGATGCCGTAATCATTCTTCGAGACATTCACATCTTCTATCGTTGAATTATCGGTCCTCCAGAAGAAGACACCTGCGCCATTGTTTGTGAGGATAACATCCTTTACCGTAATGTTATCACATCCAATACAATATATTGTTCCCGCATCGATACCACTGTCGAGGATCCTGTCAGATGCGTCTTTGATGTAATAAATCGGTTTTCCGTCCACGAGATTTGTAGTGTCGATATTGTTGTAGAAATGCAGGTCATTCCAGCCGCAAAGTCCAAAGTTGTACCTGCTACCGGATATTGTGTTTCCTGTAAGTGTATTATTGCTCGAATACCACAGATCGATGCCATTTCGGTTGTTCGAGTTCATGATGTTGTCCACGAGCGTATTGCCGCTCGAAGAGTCTATTTTGATGCCACAGTTGCCGTTATAGTCAGCAGTATTGCCTGTGATTGTGTTGTTGCTGGATGATGACAGGCAGATTCCATATTCACGGTTTGAGTTGATGCTATTATTTGTTAGCGTGTTATTAGTAGAATTCCGGAGACGGATGCCGCAGTCAGCTAACCTTATTTCATTGTCGGTCAGGATGTTGTTGTCTGTTGAATTTAATCCAATTCCTGCTATGTCTGTTATTCGCGATGCCCCGATCACTTCTTCGATGAATGGATAAAACCTGATGGTTGTGCCATCATCTGCTGCTCTAAAATACAGATGATCCATAATCTGAACTGTGTTGCCTGCATCCAGATCGATGGTGGTCCCGTTGTTTTTGAGGATGATTTCACTGGAACTTGCGGTTATCACTTCCATAGCGCCGTATCGTTCACCGGTTTTGATCTCTATCATACGATCATCGATCAGGAAGACGTACATCAACTGCACGATATTTGTATCGGTTCCTCTGAACACAGCATCCACATAGCAGGAGAATACCGGAATCTTCTTCTCCCCTCCAATGTCGGCTGTGTACGTGTATACGCGATCCTGTTCGTGTCCGGTGCCGGCATTGATGATCCGGTTGTCAAGTTTCTTGCCGTTCTTGCTAAGCGATAGCCATACACGGTCGCTCTCGAGATCGATCAGTCTGGCGGTAAGCGCAAATCCTCCACCAAGGTCCCATGCTTCGCCAGTTGACAGCGTCTTCTTATCATGATCCTCAAACTCAATCAGGAGTTTGCAGAGTTTATCTGCTCGGTTGTTGATTGCTACATGAGGTTCTCCGATCCAGCCTTCAATCCGGTAGAAAGCATCGCCACCCGGGTTGCTGCGGTTAACGGTGCACCCCCTATCCTCGCATAATTCATACTGCTTTCCTGCAGGAACCGTCCTGTAAGTCAATCGGTTCTCCTCGATTGTTCGATCACCAGCGCTACAGTTTATCGAATTCGCAGTAACCCTCAAAGTCTCTGTGGATAGGTCCCCATCCGGATCATAATAGAAACTACTGAAGTTGTGACCATCCCAGATTATCTCTGAATTCGCCCCTGCAACATACTGAACCTCGCCGCGAATCTCATAGACATCCTGTTTGGTGTGTTCAACCATCGGATAGAATCGGAGGCTATCATTATCGGCGGTCATGAGGTATATATCACCCATGATGTGCTCGGTATCGTCCTCATACAGATCGACGGATTCTTTACTTTCGAGAATGACTGCCGATGAACTCACAGATTTCACCCCCATCACACCGAAGTCATTGCCTACTTCGATGGACACGCAGTCATCTGATATCTGGAAGACGCCATCGATTCTGACCATGTCGGTCTCTGTACCAGCAAACACGCTGTCGATGTGGATTGCGATGATCGGGGCATCATAAACCGTTCCAAGATTCTTTTTGTACAGATAAGTGTCTGGCGATTTCACAATCTCGGTGTCAACACTTTTTCCATTGTGAAGCAGTTCGATTTGTGCCTGATTTCCATTGACATCGAGTTGTGTGATGTTTAATTCATAACCTTCTTCCAGTTCGAGCGATGCACCAGTGGGGACCGTGTGTTTGACATCATTGTCGATCAGAACCTTGCTGAGCACATCATTTGAAAGAAGGCTTATGGTTTCGTCTGTTATCTCATCATCGGTCTCATTGTCGTATCCTGCAAGGTACTTCTCTGCCATGAAGCCAATGACCTGATAACCACCCCAATCGCTATACTCAAACTCAATTAGATCTGGTGTTGTTTTATACACCATATCCCCTTCATATACCGTTCTACCGCTTGTAATGACTGTAAGCGTTTCATTGCCGACATCGGCACCGATATCGTAATAAAAACCAGCAAAATTCGCTGGAGTCCAGGTGAAGCTGCCAGTAGCAACCTCTCCACGAATTTCCACCCCACCCACAATTGAAGACTCACGGCTCTGTATCGTAAATCCGCTGACTGTGCACCCATCGGCAGTTACACGAACAACATCCCCGTTTCCATCGCCACTGATGAATGTGGTATTCTTACTTTCGCCGATCAGACTAACCCGCTTGTCCACATACACATTCTCGACATACACTCCAGCATACACAATCACAGTATCACCATCAGTCGCATCATCCACCCCTTCCTGAATCGTGTCCCACTTATGCCCAGAAGAATCATCACTGAAATCATCATCCACATAGATCGTCTTCGAACCCGAAACCTCGGGAAGCGTTGCATTCATGAAAAACTCCCCGGTCTCAGGTCGATAAACCCCTATATTATCATCGGAATCTCCACCCCAATCCCCTGCAATCGGAACATCCCCGAGATCCCCGTACTCAGGCGTCACAATATCAGCAGCCCCGCCATCGTTATCGATATCCAGATAAAATACGCCGGTAGTAGTTCCGGGACGGTACAGCCCGATATTATCATCGCAATCGCCGACCCAGTCCCTGATGACGGGCAGACCACCATCCCCGCCAAACGCCGCGATCCTATCCGCATATCCACCACACCCAATCGCATCATTCATCCCCTCCGGATCGGTGTCCGCGCCATAGTACGCCATCACCATCGCGGCAGATGTGAGCGCGCAGCCCATGCTACAAATCGTTGGACCGTCACTCCCCCATCGCGAATCGCACTGACTGAAGTACGGCACAGGCGGCATGGCTGCCGCAACCGTGCCTGCAAGTACGAGTATCGCGAGAGCCGCAGCCACCACCAGCAGGCGGGTCATGCCGCCGCCTCCTCACCCATAACGTCCTTCGCCCTCATTATAGCAAGCGGAACATCGAGATCCATCTCACCGAACATATCAAAGAGCCGCATACCCACGCCCACGGTATCCTTACGCTCATCGATCCCCTCAACATAGACGATCACATCAAGATCCTCGCCTTCATAAGGTCCGAAATACTCGATATCCTTTATCCTTTCTGTTCCAAATTCCTTTGAAACTTCATCCATGATTATCCTTATAATTTCTTCTTTATTCATCTAAAATTCCCCCATAAGATTTTTGCAGGTGTCCAGAATCATGGAAGCGTCTGATATTGCAGATCCACACATCTCTTCTGCGACCTCTACATCCGGATAATAATCACACTTTATACGCATCGATCTCCATTTATTCATCTGATTCGCGAGTGTTTCATCTCCAAACTGCCTTATGAGCGGTTTTTTGAACCCACCCACCAGTGATCGATGCTCTTTAACATCAAGCTGCATCTGCAGATACGTCGCAGACCTTGCAGCATGATACATCGAATAATATGATTTATGAATTACAGTTCGATTGCTTAAACCGGTTTTTAGAAGTTTCTCCGCGACAGAGAGGTTATCTTCTGCAAGCGCCAATCTGGATTTCGCAATATCATTCATAAACGTTTTACTGTGGATAAATCCACTCCTGCATCGTGATCGCTCAAATAAACGAGCAATCCCCATTTATCCAGTGTCAATTCCATTAACTTGTTTTGCTGCATCATAAGCATCACTTTCAGACACTACTGCTACCCCCTTTCCGCGGGCATCGACATAAACCTACGCGACCCCGACCCGCCGCCGCAATCCACACCACAATCGCAGCCACCGCCCGCAGCAGGCAGGTCATGCTACCCCCGTAACCACATCGCCAGTATCTCCGCGCCAGAGATCGTTTCCGGAACCGTATGGAATTCAATCAGGAGCGTGTCTTTGATCATAACAATAATCTCCGGAACCTTTGCCCACCATACCACCTCAGCCTACCATACCTTCCAATCGGTAATGGTCAGCTGGATATACAACAACACGAAAGACGTGGAGACCGGGATTACCAACAATCTTCGCGTCTCTCTCGCCTTTCTCGTTAAACTGTAGAATGATAGTAACTACTCAGGTACCTAAAACCACTATCATGAGACTTCATTATGCAGAGACTACCCGGGACATGGGAGATACTGTAACCAAACCTGGAATTTAACCGCAGAGTGCGAGAGAGGGACGCGGAGGATGATACCGCGCTCTCCCGAACCTCCGCGCCCATCAGCGGTTATTTTTGGCTCTTTGGTAATTTGCGTTACACATATCTCACTAATAAATAAAGTAAATAAGAAATCTAAATAATAGTGGCTTTTTACTACTTTCCATGTAGCAGTCTTCTCTTTAGTTCTATTAACCGCGGATGAACGCCGGTAAATGCAGATACCCGGTTAACAAATCTGCGTTCATCTCTCGTTCATCTGCGGTTCATTATATTTTTAACTGACCGGAAGAACTCTACAAAACCGATATCAAGCGGCTGAATATAGGGTCAATCAGATAGGGATCGGGTGAGACTGCAACGCGAGATACCAGAGAGCCTTATTTTTCTTGCCAGAAAGTACAGAATCGCAATCGAGAGACCAATCAACATGCCTGAGTAGTTACGAATGATAATGCAAAGACGCGAAGGGCGCAAAGAATGAAAATCCCTTCCAGTTGGCGATTATGTTGTATGGACAACGTGGGCATCGGTCGCTCTATTGTTCATGGGCAGATTGACACCATCACAACACAACCTCGGCCCGCACCATTGTGAAGACCGGTCCTCTGATATCGATCTTCTTGTTGCTTGACGTGATCCACCGGTTTGCATGGGGCTTTATCTCGATATTGATCTCTGAAGGCATTTTAACGCCCTTCACCCTGATCTCACACCCTTTGCCGCATCGTGCTGCATCCTCGATCTCACGTGCTGCCTCTGATGCGAATGCGTCGATGAACCGGAAACCCGCAGGAACTCCATCCTCAAAGACGTGATCCCATTTTCCGGTGCGGGGCACTCCGAGAATGCTCCCGTCGTGAATCATAACTTCGTTCATCGCAGCGGGACCGCAGAGCTTTGTGTTCTCCTCTGGTTCGACGACGATTACCCTGGTCTGGTGCTCGAAGAGCTTGCCTTCCCATGCCAGATACTCGCATGGACTAAGGTTGCTCCCGTGCTCCTCGCATACGCGCACAATCGCACGTCCGATCATGAGTCCTGCGTGAGTCGCTGGCGACCGCCCGACACCGACAGCGCTTGCGAGTTTTTGATCAGTCATCGTGAGCGCATCAAACTGCGGATAGGATAGTGACCTGACGTCGCCTGCGCCGTGAAGGATCATTGCGAGCCGCTCCACGCCAAGACCGAGGTTCATCACAGGATACGGGATCTCGTACGCGGCAAGAGCGATCGGCGAGTACATGCCGAAGGTTGCGATCTCGATCCAGCCGTCCGCATACTTCGTGTCAGAGTCATGCAAGGCAGGATGGTACGCATAAACCTCGATCTGGGTGTCAGGGACATAGTACTTGCTCCGCTTCTCATCCGGCTGGAACCGAAACTCCTCGAATCCAAACTGTGACAACAGAGCCCGGGAGACTGCTTTTCCGTAATCAACCGTGACATCCTCACCCATCATGACGCACGATGCCGAATGGTACGTCATCAGTCTTGATGCGTCTTCCGACTGCTCTCTTCTGAAGCAGCGGTCTATTGAGAAGAGGTTTACCGGTGGTTCGCGCAATTCCTTGAGTGCTGAGAGCGTGATGAACCAGCCGGAGGTCATGTGGCTGCGAAGCGTCTTCTTTGTTGGTTCCGGTATCAGCTCACGAAACTCCGGGAACACCTCGTCAATCACCACAGCGACCCTTGAATCCGCCGCATCAAGCCTTCCGGCAAGCACTGGAATCAGGTCATCACCCTCGATTATCCCTTTCTTGTACGAGTGAAGCACCTCTTTCACAGCCCCGACATCATCATCACTGAGGTCCCGCCCAAGGATACCTGAAACTTTCGCGATCCGCTCGTCAGAAAGCCCGACATCAGGGCGCGGCAAGCCTGCCAGATAGAAGCACCGGTCCAGAACAGCAAGAGCTTCGGATCCAAACTGGCGGTAGACCTCCCGATCCTCAACTATGAGCGGGTTCATAGTCTCCGTAAACCCCATTCTGAGATACGCCTCCCGCAGAAGGTGCGC
>JAYEGG010000345.1:0-1139 GCA_034658995.1 Methanobacteriota archaeon
ATCCGCGGTTCATTATATTTTCAACTGACAGGAAACTCTGCAAAACCGATATCGAGTGGCTGAATAGATGATCAATCTGATAGAGCTCCTGGGTTCGCTATCACGGAAGATACCAGAGAGCCAAAGTACGCAGAGGGGCGCGGAGGGGAAATACACGGTTAACCACTCTCTCGTTCCTCTGCGCCCTCCGCGGTTATTTTTCTTATCAGAAAGCGCATGATCGCAATCGGGTGACCAATCAACATACCTGAGTAGTTACACTAATTGTTTGTTACAAACCGCTCATTGTACATATCCATCTTGAAATCGGCTAGCTACGATCCTGAATTCCGGCTTCACAGACAAAACTCACAAGTTATGAATATTAAATATCTATAGGGCGTCTCATGAATAAAGTTTCAATCCATACATAAGACCCGGGCATAGAACCGCCTGGGTGGGGCTGCCACGAGACCTGTCCGGAGAGTTAGTGTTTTCCATTACGCGGTTTTGGTTTGGGGGTACTGGCATGAACGATACATTTAAATAATATAGTATAAACGGATAGTACGCGTATAACTCGCGTATAGAAGTGACACACCGAAGATATGAAAACGGTTGGGTACATACTGCTTTCTGTCATATATATGCATTGAGGGATGATGGCAGTGTATAGTAGCGCCGTGTGAGATCCGACGCACAAAATGGATGGTGTGCGAAATGATGAAAAGAATACGATCAATAACTATTGTGGCAACACTATTGTTTTCAATGGCGGTGGTGCTCACCAGTCCCGTTCTGGCTGTAACAAACGACGAGTTGGACAACTACGATTCTTCTTATGATGATCCTGTGGATACTGGTGAGGATACTGGCAGTCCCGCGTGGCATGGGGCAATTACTGCCAACACAAGAGAAGTGAGGTCAGGCTGCAAAGTAGAGCTATTCAAGAAAACGTGGTCTCCGCAGGGTTGGTGGAAGATTGGTGAAAAGACGACCGATTCATCAGGCGCGTATCTAATAGTGCTTAACAAGTCGATGATACTCAAAGGGCATTATGTCATGCGAATATCAGACGGTAGTACACGTGAAATCTATGGGCGGGATATCGGCGATTCTAAGAGTGGTGATTGGGGCTATGGAGTCCCAATTGAAGAGAT
>JAYEGG010000345.1:1239-4140 GCA_034658995.1 Methanobacteriota archaeon
CATTTCATCCACCGGCAGTCCCAGCGAAATTCCGGAATTCACCACATTAGCTATCCCCGTAGTTGCGCTGCTCGGACTCTTTATGCTCTACCACAGAAAACAGAAGAAGTGAACCGGGAAATATTAACCCAAATCCCCCCCATTTTCTTTTTCCCGACTGATGAGTGACCACGAAATGGACCTCCTGAACGAACGTCCGGACACAACTAACACGCGCAATCACCATACTTGCAGGAATTGCGCTCGCTTTTTTGACAGGGAGTTGCTGCTTTTTGTTATTAAATCCACTATAAAACAAAGTGGATTGGATAGACCGGATCTAATCCGCTGATGTGTATTTGCTCGATCTGTTTATCTACCGTCATGATCGCACGAATGTAACCTGTTGGAAACTGCTGTAGCTATGGCAGAGTAGAATCAGGCATCCAAAAACCTTTAACCACCCCCGCCATAAATATTACAGAAGAATGATCTAAGCAGGGGGTTTGCACACATAAAAATTAATAGAGTGTCTTTTGTATACTACATTCAGGTGGAATCATGAAGATATACGGACAGCCGGAACAGAGTATCAGGCAGGCAGTTGCATCGGGCAGTGTAACGATTGCGGTATATGGGCTTGGGAAGATGGGGCTTCCGCTTGCAGCGGTCTTTGCGGATGCTGGCGCGCGTGTGATCGGCGCCGACGTCGATGAAGGCGTCGTGCGTGGTATTAATCAGGGAATGTGCCACGTAACAGGTGAGCCCGGGCTTCCTGAACTCGTGGAGCGAAACGTTGGTGAAGGGAGGCTTTCCGCAACGTCTGACCTCGTTTATGCGGCAGAAGAGGCTGATGTGATGGTTATACTCGTTCCAACGCTCCTTGATGGGAATAACAACCCTGATATGTCGATTGTTCGGTCTGTCTGCAGAGATATCGCAGAGGGGCTTGATCCAGGGGATTTTGTGATCCAGGAGAGCACGGTTCCGCCCCGCACAACACGGGACATGATTCTTCCGATATTGGAAGGGTCAGGACACAAAATCGGCGATTTCGGGGTTGCGCACTGCCCTGAGCGCACCGCGTCAGGCAGGGCGATCATTGATATCACTGGCGCGTACCCAAAGATTGTTGGCGGCGTTGATGGCATGAGCACAGAGACCGCGAGAGCACTGTACCTGACGATTAATAAAAAAGGCGTAATTCCCGTGAGCGACGCAACTGCTGCGGAGTCTGTGAAGGTCTTTGAGGGCTTGTATCGGGATGTGAACATCGCTCTTGCAAACGAACTCGCCGTGGTCTGCGATGAACTTGGAATCGATGCAAGAGAGGTCTTTGATGCGGCAAATACGCAGCCGTATTCGCATATACATGCGCCCGGATGCGGCGTTGGCGGGCACTGTATTCCGGTGTACCCGTACTTCATCATTAACACTGTGGGGGCGAGTACCGATATGTTGAGGCTCGCACGCCGGATTAACGATGGCATGCCCGCGTACACCGTGGATTTGCTCGAAAGCGCGCTTGCAAAGCCTGGTGTCGGGATTTCTGGCGCACGTGTGCTCATCCTGGGTGTCACATATCGTGGTGATGTGAACGAGACGAGGTTCAGTCCGGCGATCGACGTGATCAATGAACTGAAGATGCGGGGTGCGGAGGTCTTTGCTTACGATCCGGTGCTCGAGGGAGGGGTTGAACGGTTCGGGGCGATCCCCTCGGATCTTAATTCCATCGACTCTATCGACGCAATCCTGATCGCCTCGGATCATGCCGGGTTCAAAGAGATTGATTGGGACCGGATCGGCAGATTGATGCGGCATAAGGTGGTTGTGGACGGAAGAAACATCCTTGATCCGGAAGAACTCCGTTCCATGGGATATTTGTATCAGGCAGTTGGCAGACCATGAACATATCTCCTGATGCGCAGAATATCGTGATCTTCGCTCTTATTTCATTCATACTAACGATAGTAGCACTTCCGGAAACGATCAGGATACTCAAATCAAGCGGCATGGTTGTGAAGGATTACTACAAGGCTGGTGAGGTGTGCGTCCCGACAAACGGCGGCTTACTCATCGGGCTTGTCGTTCTGGTCATGCTGAGTGCATCGGTGCTCTTCTGCAACTCAACGATCAATTTTATCATCGTTTACATTGCGGTGATGTACGCGATCTTCGGGATACTGGATGACCATCTCCAGATCAGGAATCGGTGGCTCAAGATATTCTTCCCGTATTTCCTGTCGTATCCGATCGCATTGATCCTCCAGCCTCATGCCATGGGAACGATCAGCCACTTCTTCGACGCTACGCCCGCTACGATGATATGCTTTTATTATATCATTGCTCCGGTATATGTGATGGTCGTTGCAAACATGGTGAACATGCATTCCGGTTTCAACGGACTCCAGTCAGGGCTTTCATCGATAGTCTTCTTCTTCATTCTGCTAAAATCGTTCATGGTCGGGCAAACCGAGCATCTCATCATCTTTGCAGCCTTCTTCGGAGCGAATCTCGCGTTCTGGACGCGCAACAGGTACCGCGCAACAATCTTTGAGGGGAATATCGGTGCGATGCTGATCGGCGCTGCGATGGGCACATTCATCGTCTTTCAGGGATTTCTCATATCCGGAGTCATCATGCTCATCCCGCACACGATCAACTTTCTCATGTACTTCTACTGGAGAGTGCAACGAAAGATCTGCCAAAAGCGGGGCACGCCGCCTGGAGAATACGACTCATTCAAGTTTGGGGGACTGCAAGATGATGGCACGATCAAGGTTCCGAACAGGCTGACACTGAAATGGCTGCCGCCGTATTATTATCCAATGACCGAGAGAGAGATCGTCCTGGTCATGTATGCGCTCACCGCCACGACGTGTGCTATCGCGCTCTATGTGCCGTACTGATATAAGATTACAT
>JAYEGG010000345.1:4240-8927 GCA_034658995.1 Methanobacteriota archaeon
ATATAGGTTATATTTAATGACCGGTGGAAGATTAAAATACTATATCGACCTGATCGTGGTTGTCCTACTGATAGGTCTATGCATTCTCTTCGTTCTTGTCGAGCCATTCAACGATACACCACTCAGAATTCCATTTTCACTGATAATCCTACTTTTTCTCCCGGGATACGCGCTTATCGCGGCGATGTTCCCGAAGATGGGTGAGCTCAGCGGGATTGAGCGGTTCACGCTTGCCATCGGTCTGAGTATTGCGATAACGGTCTTTGATGGCTTTGCAATCAGCGTGACACCATACCTATTCAGACCGACGCCACTCATACTCACGCTCTCTCTAATAACATTGTTCCTTCTGCTACTGACCGTCATCACAAGGACACTAACTCAGGGGGATAAGCGATATTTTGTCGATTACCAGGGGTTCATCGAGTCGCTGCGGGCTGATGACGAGAAGATGAGCGATATCGAACGGATGCTCATGATATCGCTCATCGGGTCGATCATCATCGCAAGCAGCATGCTCATCTATGCCAAGCTCACGTTTGAGGAAGAGGAGTTCTCAGCCCTCTATATTCTTGGTCCCGGCGGCAAGGCAGAGGGCTACCAGAAAGACCTTCACATCGGCGAGCCATCAACGATTGCGGTCGGTGTTGAGAACTACGAACACGCACCCACAGAGTACACGCTTCAGGTGAAACTTGGGGCGGGCGTGCTCGAAACACGGAAGATGACCCTGAAACACGAAGAAAAATGGCTTGAACAGGTAACATTCACCCCGGATCGGACAGGAGACCGTCTGAAACTCGAGTTCGTCCTGTATAAGGACGGGACGCGGCATCGGTCTGTGCATCTCTGGGTCAGCTCCTCGATCGACTACAACGACACAAGCACCCTCTTAAATTACCTGATTATTCCTCCGGATGTCCCGAATGGCGGCATGGAAGAGAACAGTTCGTGGACATTTCAGAGCAACAGGAACTTCACCGGCAACTATTCCGGCGTATCGCACTCATCCAACCATTCTTACGAGATTGTATCCGTAAAACCAGGGAAGGGGTGGTATGGGTCAATCGAACAGGAGATTCTATCGCCAGAACCAGGGCTTGCCGTGCTCCGGTTTGCCGTGCGCGATTCGATCCTCACAAATACCACCGGGTACCTAAAGCAGGTGCTCTTAAATGATATAATCGTCTGGGAGGATAGTGCAGCTAAAGACGAGGGCTGGCAGCAGACCGGGTTTCCGGTGGTGCTCCGGAAGTCCAACCGGCTAGTCATGAGGGTGTACTCGGGAGTTAGCAATCCGGATATCTCGGTGTGGTGGGACGATGTCGGATTTGAGACACTCACAACGATGAACGTGTCATATTACGAGCCGTCGCTTCTTCTCGATACTCCAACAACTGTCTCAGCAGTTATCGAGAACTATGAGCCTGCATACACAGATTACACACTCTATCTGAAGCTCGGAGGGGACATTGTCGCAGAAAATGGGATCGGTGTTGCGAGTTGCGCAGATGCGGTTTTGAACCTGACCTTCACACCAGAGACGATCGGCTCATACCTCCCGCTTGAGTTTCTGCTCTACCAGGGAGGCGCGCTGCACCGGCATGAGGTGAGAACAGTCTCGTCATCGGTTGATTACAGCAATACCGACTCCCTGATGAACTACTCGATAACACCACCTCTGATCCACAATTCAGACATGGAATACGACGGACACTGGGAATACGCCAAAAAAGGGAATCTCACAGGTAACTACACCAATACCACCTCGACGCTCGGGTACCGCTCGTACGAGATATGTGCCCCCAAGAATGCAAGCACACTGCCCGGAGACTTCGGTGCAATCTCTCAGGAGATCGCAGGTGAGCGGGGAATCGTCCTTCTGACGTTTGATGTGAGGGACTCGCAGACATCTGGCACCGAAAGGCACCATACGAAACAGGTGCTGTTAAATGACATCCTTGTCTGGGAGGATGACGCTGCCGGTGACGAGAGCTGGCAGCACGTCGAGACGCCTGTATTGCTCGCACCAAACAACACCCTCACACTCAGGGTGTATGAGGACGCAGGAGGCACTGACTTTTGGGTGTGGTGGGACAATGTCGAGTTTAAGAAATTCGAAGGGGAAGTGGAGAGTGAGACTGAGGTTGCCGGATATGTGGAGAGCGCACAACTCAGCGGCATCCCGATGCCGATCCATGCTGGCAGCACGATGACGCTCACAAGTTCGAACTGCGATCAATTAAACTCAAACGAGAAGCTCACACTCTGTTTCAGCGAGGGTGGTGTTGTTGAATCAGGAAACGCCACCTACACAGTGAGCACCAGTGGCGGGCGCATCAGGTATCTCGGGAAACAATACCTGATCCCGGGTTCGAAACCTGATCTCCTGCTACCGACACTCGCCGATGGGCGCAGCAGAACCATGCATGCAAACGAGACCTGGGAGATAGGGGGTGGCTACAACCTCTCACTCTGTGATGTGGACGGTGTGCAGGAGACCACGCTCCTCAAACTGAACCGTAGCCGCGAAACCATCAATTCCGGCATCTGCGGTGAGGATGAGACCTTTGAATACCGGAGCCACATCGATGGTGTTGGCGATGACATACGCCTCTTCAGATGCACGGTCGATGACATACTGCCTGATCAGTCCGTGAAGATCACTGGCATGTACCTACATTCGGATACGCCGGTGCATGTCAGGGTCGGCGAGAGGTACGGGGAGTTTGAGATCGATGAGATCGATTCGTCCGGAATTGTGTTTCGTAATAGGGAGTCGATCGTCTTCAGCGGAAGATGCAGCATCTTAAACGACACCATCAGATTCAAGGTTTCCGATAACAGGCGTTACGCGTATCTCTACACGACAAAGACCGGGAGCGGAACGTATAAGCTGAAAAAATCATCATATCGTGCGGAAGCAGGACGCTGGATGAACCTGACCGGTAACAACCATCCTGCATTCACTTATGATTTCAATACCGGGGCGTTGTATGAGGAACTGAATGTCCGCTTCTCGGATAACCGGTTCATCGAAGCCGGGGATGCGAACTACACCGCGACTGTGATCGGCGACAAGACCGGGTTCCTTGGCGCGATGCATCGATCATTCAATCCCGCCCGCGCAGACCTCCTCGGAAGAATTCTTGTGAACGAGAGCGACGAGGTGCGGCTGGAGATAGGGGAGAGTTATGTCCTCCGTGATGGCTATCTCCTGACAATGAGGGATATATTCGTAACCGGCGGCACGGCATGGCTGGAACTTGTAAAAGAAGGGGAGGTTGTGGAGTCCAGCGTCTGCGTAGAAGGGGATGCTTTTGAGTACAAACTCTACATAACAGGGAGTTATGCCAAAATCTTTGAATGTACCATCGTGACAATCTTTCAGGATGACAAATCCGGATTTATTCTGCTTAAAGACATCAGGCAATGCTCGGATGACGTGAAGAAGATCAATCCGGGGGGTAAATATGGTAAATTCGAAGTTTCCGAGATCAAGGATAACAGGATTGTACTTACAAACACCGAGTCGATCACGATCGATGACGAAACTTCGATTCTGAATGGTTGGCTGAAATTCGATGTCAGCGGAAACAGTGTCACCCCATACGCAGAACAACAGATCAGAGGCTTGATATAAGATGAATATCCCCCTTATGCTTGCTCTGGGACTCGGTGCATCGGTTCTCCTCATAGTGGTCGCTTGCTTCATGTTCAGCCGTCGGATCCTTATCAGGTGGTATCGCGCAAGAAAAGCGTCATCCGATGATCCACTGTACGTGCAGATGCTCAAGCTTGCGAGAGATGCGGGGATGCCCGCAACAGGACTCTATTTTGTTGAGTCCCCTGTTGTTAACTCGTTTTCCGTTGGAAACCGGAAGAATGGTTCTCTCATCCTGACAACAGGAGCAATTGAACGTCTTAGCGAAGAAGAACTCGCGTGTATGATGGTATATGAGATTGCATATCTCAGGGGCGGGCACAGACTTCGGGAGATCGCCGCGGTTCTTGCCGGAATACTCACCATGCTTCCTGTCGCAGCGCTCTGGGGTGCGGTCTTCACCGGATTCGGACAGGAATATGAGCCTGCGCCAAAACTGATCAAATTCTTTGCAACATCACTATTTGCACCGCCAGCGGCACTCATGATCCAGATCACATCACTGGAGTCAGTGAAATACGAGGCTGACAAGTATGCTGCGCTATTATGTGGATCAGATGCCACCATCGGGATGCTTTCAAAAGTGCGTGACCAGGAGAGCTGGGACGTCAATCCATCACATACCCCGCTCTTCATCGCAAACCCGCTTGCGGAAGACGAGATCTACAACACGCTCTTCAGGACCCGCCCGCCGATAGAAGACAGAATAAAAAGATTAAAGGAGGCAGGATATTGATTCCAAAGTGGATGTGCGCCCTCGGCATCAGTTTCATCTCGTATATGTTTATACTCTTTGTGATAATTGTGGTGGTTACCTTTCATGCGAGAGACTTCGATTTCGGGCGTGCGGCAGCCATCACAGCAGTGTACCTGGCTTTCATGACGGTGTACTTTACAGTTCTATTCGTGGTGTTCAGAAGAAAAGTGGGTAGCGCACCGATCCAGGATAGTTAATGGTGCATGTTTAGCTAACCACAGAGACTTTTTAATATTTTCTGGTTACGCTGTTTTCTGGCTCTCTGG
>JAYEGG010000346.1:0-1995 GCA_034658995.1 Methanobacteriota archaeon
ACCGGCGCACTGGAGATAAGAGTGGCTGGCGAGCCTGCGAAGGACGAGACCTATCTTTGCGGGGCTATAAAGCCAACAACCGTCAGCGACGACTGTGTGCACTGCGGTCTCTGCGAGGAGGTCTGCCCACAGGATGCGATCACGGTTACGCGGCGGCTTGCAAACGACACCAGCACCGGCATAGAGGGTGAGACCACAATCAACAACGAGGGCTGCATTCACTGCGGCTGGTGCGAAGCAGTCTGCCCGGTCGGTGCGATCACTGTGGAGAAACCTTTCGCAGGCGAGTGGAAGATGAACGAAGACCTCTGCCAGACATGTCTTGCCTGCGTGGATGTGTGTCCGTGTGACGCACTCTTTACCCGCGACTGGGATGCTGGCGAGCGGGTTGAGAAGATCACCCAGCGCCCGAATGCGTGCATCTACTGTGGTGCGTGTGCAGTCGCCTGTCCGACAGATGCAATAACTGTGACAAAGAGCGCGATTCTTCCGGAGATGGCTAAGAAGAAGCCGTTTGAGAAGAAGCTTCTGAACGTCCCTACGCCAAAGCCGGCACGGAGATCTGTTCTGGCAACGGACGATTATGCATGTCTCGGATGCGGAAACTGCGTCATAGTCTGCCCGGTCAACGCGGCATCAGACCCGTTCCTTTCCGCAGGGCATTTGAACGAGCTGGATGGAAAGCCGCTTCTTGAGATCGTAAACGGCACTGTCACGGTGTACGATCAGGATCTCTGCGGAGGATGCGGCGCATGTGCCATGATCTGTCCTGTGGACGCTATATGGCTTGAGAAAAAGGAGGCGTGAATCATGGCAAATAGTAATGGAAACGGGAACGGAACGATCGCAATCAAGAATGGCTATGTCTTTGACCCGCTAAACGAGATCAACGGGGAGATGATGGACGTCTTTATCAAGAACGGCAAGGTTGTGCGAGAACTAACCGGTTCCGAGATGAAAGACGCGAAAGTGATCGATGCAACGGGCATGACTGTTATGCCAGGCGGCGTTGACTCACACTCCCACATTGCAGGAGCAAAGGTTAACGGCGGACGGATGATGCGTCCTGAGGACAGTTACAAGTGGAACCGGAAGAAGACCCCGCTTACTCACTCAGGTTCCGGTTACACGGTGCCATCCGTCTACATGGAGGGATACGAGTACTCGCAGATGGGCTACACCACGGTCTTTGAAGCAGCAGTCCCGCCGCTTGAAGCCCGCCACACACACGAAGAGATGCGCTCGATTCCGATGATCGATACGGGCGGCTACCTTGTGCTTGGCAACAACTGGTTTATCATGCGCTACCTGCGAGACGGCGAGATGGACCGGGCGGCAGCGTACGTTGCGTGGATGATGAAGGCTCACAAGACCTACGGGATCAAGTGCGTGAACCCCGCAGGAGTCGAGAACTGGGGCTGGGGACAGAACGTCGGATCGCTCGATGAGGCGAACATCCACTTCGAGATAACCCCAAGAGAAGTCATAGAGGGCTTGTGCGAGATTAATGAGCGTCTCGGTCTTCCGATGGCTATCGCATCTGCAATGCAACAACTTAGGGCAGCCCGGATGCTTCGAGATCACACGGGACTCGCTTAAGATTCCAAGCCAGATCAAGCCGAACCAGAACCTCGATGTCGAGTGGGCAGAGACAAAAGTCAATCCCAAAAGACTGGAATCGGTTTATCTTACCCACGCGCAGTTCAACAGCTTCGGCGGAACCAGCTGGGGCGACTTTGAGTCCGGAACAAAGGATGTCATTGATCATGTGAACAAGACCGACTACATTGTCATGGACGAAGGCTTGCGTTCCTTTCGGAGAGGCGACGGTCATGACCGGTGACGGACCGGCAATACACAACCTCTATGCTCTTACCGGCAACAAATGGTCGAATACCGATGTTGAGCTGGAATGCGGATCTGGCGTAATTCCGTTCACATACCTCAAGAGTAACCCGATACACAGCGTCCAGTGGGCGATGGGTCTTGAGATTC
>JAYEGG010000347.1:0-28285 GCA_034658995.1 Methanobacteriota archaeon
CATCTATGTTTCCATCCTCAACACTCTGCACCTTCAGGACGTCCGGATTATGGATGAGATTAAACTGCCCGCTGTTCAGACCGTTAACCTCTGTCACATCTATTGTGACCTCGAACGTATCTTCTGACACGTATTCGGGTGCGGTGATGGTGACATTGGCGTCTGCGTCAGGGTCGATCTCAGCCTCATCGCCTGCTGCCGTGCATGTCATGAGCAGGGTTGCGAGTACGATTAATACTATCTTCTTTGCGATATAATTTATTTTGATTACCTCATTAACATAATCTTCATACACACATCCAAACCTTCGTGATTTCACACCGACCCAGCCCCCCAGAGCATCATAATCACAGCGAAATCGCTCACTGCAATTGACAAAAACAACGCAATCGCCACCCTTAGCCCAAGTTTCGAGCCAAAGAATGCGACGTTGTACGGTATCAGCGTGTGGAAGATCTCGAAGAGATTGTATATGAACATCCCGACGATGAGCCCCATGAATGCATCCGTCAAACCGAGTCCGTTCACGATTAGCTGTTGTGCCATTGAGAAGGCGACAATGATGTTGAACGCGCCTGTGATTGCGATTGGCATCACTTCAGGCTGCAATGGGAAGACCGCTGCTACCGGGCGGAGCAATTGATTTACGTAATCCATCAGATCGCTGTTCACAAGAATGTAGAGCAGAAACACCACTGGAACAAGGATCTTAAATACTGTTACAGCCATCCCGAGGCTCTCATGGAATGCATCCTTTATTCCCACTCTGAAATTCGTCTTTTCAACGGGGTGTTCGTACCCGGAATCCTTGAAATTCCGGGGGAGTCGTATCATGCTGTAGCCGATACCGATAGTCGTCTGCACGATGCCGATTAATAGCCATACCACAAGGAAATAGAGTCCGTTTCTCACTCCAAAGAGTCCGATTGCGATCGGTCCTGTGAAGAAGAAGACATACCATATCATCACAGGCAGTCCTCCTGCAAGTATCGCGGTTATGACCTGCCGGTCACCGCCGAGCATGCCGTTTTTGTAGAATCCGGATAGTGTCGGGAGCGAGGATGTGATGTTGACTGCACACATCAGAAAGTAGAACGAGCAGCACTTCGGAAGCCTGCACACCTTTGTGAGCGGATCAAAGACGAACCCGAGTCTCAGCACCCACTGCCATCGTGTGGCAGCAGATGCGAGGAATAGCCCGATGTATGCGAGAAGTGCCACCCAGAATGTGAAGATGGCTCCGTCAACGATTGTTCCCGAATCCATACATCACCAGCCGATCATATATGTCCGAGATCAGGTTCAGTGTCCCGTTCCCAAGGTATGGTGTAAATGACATCCGGGTAAACGACGGGAACGAGAATACTATTGTGTCATTCCGTATCCATCTCTCGCCGTCAGTGCCAAAGAGCATCTTGAAATTAATCTCGTTTACCTTATCCCTGAACTCGTTCTGGGACTCCTCAACAAGTGTTGTGCACGGAACGTCAAACTCCTCCATGCACATCGATGTTGCGTGGGCAAGCTCAACGTTCATGCCGAGTTCACGCTCAAGGAACTTGCACATCCCGCTGATCCTCGGAAGATCGCCGACAACGCAGACCGGGACGTCATAAAAGAGCGGGAGATTGCCCCTGTACCTCTTCATCCCGTAATTGACCTGGTCATCGTAATCGACCTTACAGTATTCCCGAACCGTCTGCATGAACTCATTCCACCCGTGAACTCCGTAGGGGTAATCGACAACGATGTATGGGGTGCCAAACTCTTTTTCCAGCATTTTAGCGAGTTTCACGCCATACCCAAAGACGATGTTAAGGATTGCGTCTCCGACATGCTCCGAATTGTTGTATGAATCAGGAATCACGTTTACATTGCAGGTGGGAAAGATCTTCACAATCTCTTCTATGTCCTGGCGTGCACCAGCCACATCTGACTGAAATCCGATGATGTTAACGACATCCTTATCCTTATTGTTTCCTCCGGATCTGTTTTCTGCCTGAATCGCAACCTCTCCGAGTTTCTCAAGAAACGCCTCCATTCCTTGCCACATAGTGGTCTGAAAACCGCCGCAATCGAGATATATATCGATATCTTCAGATTCCACGTCGTCTCCAATGATCGCTGGTGCACAGGACGATAGAACAACTATCTTTTTTCCCACGTGATGCTTTCTTGTTATCGCAATCACGTTCTCAAGATTTTCGACGCCTCCGTAGATTATGCACCGTTCCCGCATCACGCTTGCGGTTGCGGCGCTTCGCATGTTATCGCCTGCCACTTCAAGGAAGTTCGGACCGAAATGGCATCCTGTGGGTCCATGCACCAGGACAACACAATCAGTAAGCGATGTTGCGACCCGGTATGCACCGAGTAACATGCATCCCTGTGATGGTTCGATCATTCTTGCCTCCAGACGTCGCTTACAGTCTCTTCCCAGCATTTCCTGCAGTGCAGCGTCTCTGTGAGGCACGGGAAGCGCCAGCCATCGATCGGATAATCGTAGAACAGGAGTCGCCTATCAGACCGTCTGCCATTAACTTTCCCTGCAAGCGCCCGTGCAAGCGTTGTGATCATTGAATATGATATCCTGAAGGACGAGTACCCGTAAAAATCCGGGTTTATCGCCGGTATTCCATTGTGCTCATAAAACATCGCCCGTTCATTGTTATCCGTGAGGGTGCTGATAATCGCAAGGTCCACACCTTTAGCCGCGTTGACCTCGTCGGGCGCATCCAGATTGATTGCAACCTCACTTATCCCGAGTTCATTCGCACGTTTCGCAAGTTCATCCGCAAGCTCTGCTGTGTGCTCCTTCTTTGTTCCGAACCGTTCGAGCCATTCGGTATTGATGAATAGCTTCTTGACGGCAACTCCGATGAACTCAAGAATCTTGAGATACTCAATTGAGACCGGCATAGGAACCGCTACGAGAGAGAAGGTCTTGTTAGTAAATGTTCGTCTGATGTCGTCCAGTTCTGTATTCATGGTTTTTTTCGCATCCTTTAGCATATCTTCGCACTCACCATCCAGGTTGAACTTCGATGCGATATCCCTGTAGAATTGTTCGATGCCCTCAAGCCCTGAGTACTTTACAGATAGCGGATCGAAGAGATAATCGATTCCGTACTTTTCCTGCATGAATTGCGCAGATTTTTCGCTCCTGCGCATGAAATTGAGTTCCGCTGCGCTCATCCTTCTGATATCGCTCACAGAACAGCCCGGGAAGATGACGTTCACAGTGACGCCCATCCGCCCGAGCAGCACCGTTATCTCGTCGAGTTCCCCTTTCAGGTCCTCAAAATAGTGAAACCTCCCGAAGGTATCCAGATTTACCGAGTTTTCGATCGTATCCGCATCCTCGGTCAACTGCTCGATTAACGAGTACATCGCATCAAGCCTACCGCATCGCTCGATTCCGAAGGTGATCTCACCATCCTTCTTCCACGCATTGATCAGGTCTGTTGTAAACTCATCGATACAATCGCACCGGTCATCATGCTCAAAGCCTGCCGAGGGTGTTGTGACGACCGCTGCATCCACCCGATCCTTCACACGTGACACCACGTTCTCGATATCATCCCCGATTATTGCGGGAACGCACGAATTGACAACAGCGATCAATTCCGGTTTAACGCATCGATCCAGCTCTAAAATCGCTTTCTCGAGGGTCTCTTCTCCGCCGTACACGACATCAGTCTCGTTTAACTCGGTGCTGTAGACCCGCGGAGGATCTTTTCTGCCGAGCAGTTTCATCCGCAACGCATCGGTCGGAAGAAATCTCGGGAAGTATGCACAGCCCTCCGGGCTATGAACCAGAGCAACCGCATTCTCAATCTCGCCGACCGTGCATACAGCACCAAACATCTTGCAGTCGATGCTGTACTGGGTTGCCTGACTCAGCAGATTCGCATAATACATGCCCATAGTGTCAATCTTTGTGTTCATTCTTTCATCCATTCCTGTATTCATTTGTATCAATCCCCTCCCAGGGGACATTTCTCACTCGCAAACTTTTCACCAAACTTTTCACAAAAGTTTGATCAAAAACTGGTCTCCGACCGGGGGCAGTTTTTACCCGATTTTTTGTGGAAAATAGCTGATTCTGATGGATTCTGTGGTTTTTTAGAGGATACCAAAAGAAGGGTTTTTTCATTCTTTGCGCCATCGCGTTCCTCTGATATATACGTGACACCGGCATAAACTGCGCCCTCGCGCCTTTGCGTTCTCGATTTAACGCGAAGGGGATCATCTCGGCCATCACGTCCTTCATGTTGTGGTCATCCAACCAACCATCAAAAAAGCTCAATTTGTGGCGGTGCGAAGTATAACGCAAGGTCGCAAAGTCGCAGAGGCGCAAAGACGATAGAGTGACGCCTGCAATCACTACAACGTGATGACTACCGATAGCGATCACAGAGGACAATAGAGAGCACAGAGTCTTTAGATCGATCCTCTGTGTCCCTCTGTGCGCCATGTGGTTGTATTTCCTAATGACATTATTTATGTCAGTCGTGGTGTTGCGCATCCAACTGACCATTACAGAAAAATTCACTTTTTCGCACCTATCAAAAAATAGCCATTACTATCGATATCGCCACACATTCTTGAGAGAACGCCGCTTATCCTCTCTTTTATTGAGGTGTCAACATGCATAATCTCGCATCCGCAGTCTTCCAGAACTTCCCTTGCGAAGTCCAGGTTGATTTTGGGGTTGCCCCCGGTCGTCCCTCGTATCACCTTCCAGGTCTGGGCGTGATCCGCACCATTGAGGCGTTTGATTGCGCTGTATGCACGATAGATCAGTTTTGTTCGAAGGGCCATCGCATATTTGGTCTGCTTCCGGTCAACCTCGAGTATGGCGATCGTGCCGTCCTTTTTTGTGACTCTCACCATCTCTCGCATCGCCTCTTCAGGGTCTGGAACCGGCCAGAGCGCAAACTTGCAGAGTGTGCCATCAAAGACCTGATCCTTATACGGAATTTGCCCGCTATCGGCATGCACCGCGGAAATATCGTTACCTGATTCCTTCGCCCGCACCTGCACCCGGTCCAGCATCGACCTTGAGAAATCGAGCGAATGGACCCGAAACTGCGTTGAGAGCGGAAGGGAGATTGATCCGGCGCCGCAGCCAACATCAAGAAGCGTGCCGCCCTCGTTAAAGAGATCCCGCACGGCTGCCACGTAGACATCATCCCGTATCCACAACCGTCTCGTGATCTTCTTTGAATCGTAGCTGTCAACGAGAGCGTCCCATGGGGATGTCATCGCTTTTCACCATTGATAAGGAAGATCAGTTCGCCGTATCCGGTGATCTTCTGCATGAGTCTTGCAAGTCTTGTTGAGACGCGATCAACGATTGAATAATCAACATCGTCCACCGCAATACCGCAATCTTCGAGCCAGCCCCTGATCTTCACGGATGAGGTGTCGATTTTATGATACTTTCTCATCTCCTTAAAATGCCGGTTCGGATCTCTTCCGGTTCGGGTCTTGTAGTAAAATCCCTGAACCCTGTAAAACGGCGTTCCGATGATTTTCTGCCGGAGTGTCGGTTTGTTGCCCTCGTACCAGTCACCTTCGACGATGACGATCTTCTTCTTTGCAACCCGTACCATCTCCGAAATTCCGTGCTTTGGATTCGGGAGTGGCCAGACCGCATACCGACATATCACGGCATCGAAGCTATCATCCTTAAACGGCATATTCTGGGTATCTGCATTGACAATCTCGGGATCCACTTGCATCTCGTGCTTTCGAACCGTCATCTGCTGTAGCATCTTTCCGGAGAAATCAAGAGACGTCACATCGAACTCCTTTGATAGCGGGAGCGACAGTGCGCCTGCGCCGCAGCCAACATCAAGAATCTTCTTGCAACCAGCGATTCTTGGTACTATCTCTTTTGTCCAGGTCTCGGGACTGCTGTGGTACCACTTCCGGTTCTTAAGATCGTACTCGGGTGCGAGCTTGCCCCAGCATTCCGCAATCGTCTTCACATCAGTCATATCAGTCATAGCAGTCACATCCTGGTCACGCCGGCTCTCCCTCGTGTTTCAGACGGGTTCTCTCCCTGATCTTTTGAGCAAGTTCCGCCAGCTTCTCATCTGTTAGCGGCGTTGGTGAGACCTGGTCCGTATTGTTGAGGACGTTTCTGGCAAGAGTTCTGAACGATTCTGCCATCTCTGACTCTGGTTCTCTCTCGATAACGGTCTGTGCATAAATTTCAGACTCAGTAATCGAATAGGAACTCTTAACCGCCCCTATGACCCGTGATCCGATCTCGCCTGCGAATTCTTCCACGAGGCTGATATCGTCCAGGAGACCACGCACATTATAGATGATGCCGCCCAGCCGGGTTCCGTTCCGGTCCGAATACCTGTGAATCCCTTTGCAGATGTTGTTTGCGGCAAATACCGCGAGATAGTCGGAGGAGGTTACGAGTATGACCTGATCTGCAAATCCTTTTCTCAGGTTTATCCCGAAACCACCGCATACGATGTCGCCGAGGATGTCGTAGAGGATTACGTCAGGCGCAAGATCGTCCACAACAATTCTGTGGATCAGGTCGATTGCAAGCGATACGCCCCGTCCCGCACACCCGACCCCGGGCTCAGGACCGCCCACCTCGATGCAGGAAATGCCGTTAAAACCTTCTTGCACGATATCTTCAGCTTTGATCTCCTTCCCGTAAACAAATTCGCCGAGCTCAAGTGGGGCGGACGTCTTTTCTGAAAGTGTCCTGGAAACGGTCGGCATAATAATGTCGCCCCGCAGATTCCGGGTGCAATCTGATTTCGGATCACACCCGACAACGAGGACTTTTGCTCCGTCTTCAGCCAGTGCGGACGCGATGTTGGAGACTGTGGTTGACTTTCCTATGCCACCTTTTCCGTAGAATGCGATCTGTCTGACGTTCTTTTTCATTTTTATCAACTCCTACTCATATATTCATATCCATTAAATTATTCAACACGAGTTCTGTCAGGTTAATAACGCCCCTGAAACCTGTGATCGGATAATCCGAGATTGTGACCCGATCAATTGTGGGATAGAAGACCTTTGTCAGAGGAATGCGGTTTTCTCTGCAGAATGCACCTTCTCCGGATGATCCCATCATAAGTTCGATATCCATCGATCCAAGGACTTCATCCAGATACAGCCGATCATCAACCTTCAAAAATTCATCGAAGTAATCCCCATCCTGCCTCCTGATAGTCTCGGCATTAATCGATGTAGACGCAAGCAGCTTCACATCAAGACAGAGTTCATCATTTAAGAATCTGGCAAGGTCAAACGCCCTTCCACTCTCTCCTACAACCGCGGTTTTCAGATTGAAGATCCCCTCCAGAAGTCCGTAAACTCGTGTTATCCGTTCCCTGACGAGATCTTTCTCAGCTTCGATGACACGCTCATCCATCTCGCATCCAAGCGAACCCGCAATCGCTTCAAGGAATTCAATTGAACCTCTCATGCCAAATGGATGCGGGACTACAATGTAGGGGATATCGAAGAGTTCTTCCATCTTCTGTGCAAGCCCGATACCTTCGCCACCGATAACAACGTTTAACTCAGACCCGGGAGCGTTCTTCAGGGATTCAAACGTATCGCAGGAAAAAACAGCGTTTACCGTGATTCTCTGATCATTTAACATCCGCTTGATCTCGATCAGGTCGCTTGAAGCATAAGGATCATCGGATTTTATCCCGATCAGATTTATTCCGCTCCTGTGCCCATCACCACCATCCACCATATAATCGCATAAGCTCAACAGAGCCATATCATAGCCGAGTGATGCGTTTTTGACATGATTCGGGCAGGATAATGCGAGAATTGGGATGGGAATCTTCTCGTTCATCTGCATGATCACGCCCTCCACATCATCGCCCATCATCAGAGGAACAGATGTCACCAGAATGCTGATTAAGGAGGGCTTGAACTGCTCATAAGTGGCTGCAAGTGAGAGACCAAGCTTGTGATGACCGCCTGTGGATATGTCTCGCAGCCTCAATCCGCCACCGGTCAGCCGGATATTGCTGTGACCTCCGGTCATCAGCCTGTACAGGAAATTGTCAGAATGACAGCAACTTCGCCCATGAACGATCGTCATTGCATCCTTAATACCACCAAAAGCCCTTATGGCTCCGTTGAGCCTCATATCAATCGGTGGTTCGATGGCATAGCTCATTTCGACTTTTTCAGCCATAGAGACAACCTCCATCGCCGCCCTGTGTGATTGAGCGCCATATAAGCCCCAACCGCTTCCATTCCGGTATCAGGGTGGGCTCGTGAGTGTCCTTCTCAATCATGCTTGTGAGCGGATACCGCTTGAGACTGGTATTAAGCGCATCAATGATCGATTCAGCCAGAACCCTTGTGGAATCAAAACCGATCACCATGGACTGCATGAGAAACGCAGTTCCACTAAAGCCCCTGATGCCTTCCGCATTGTAGCGTGCAATTCCGCCGTTGGATAAGACAAGGTCAACTCCGAGGTCTTTAAATATGCGAATCTCCTCTTCAGGAGTTGGTTCTCTCAAGATCTTCGGCTCGCATCCGTATCTTCTGGCTGCCTCGATATCCATCTCGATTAACTGCTCATAAGCCGCATCGCTCATCCCGTGGCTCTTCATGAAGAACGAACGGTAGCTGATCGCTTCAAGCACCATCCCAAGATCCCGCATCATGATTATGCCAGGTCCAAGAGATAAACCATCGAGAACTGCAATTTTAATGCCTTTGAGCTTATCTCTTAGTTCCATATTATTTTTCATGGCTTCTTTCTTCTTCGCGTCCACCAGATTCACTGCCGAGCTACCTAGATCAAGACGTTTAACGATCTCAAGAAGAAACCTGGCTGCACCTGTGGTTCCGAAAGGATTGCTCAAATCCGGATCCGAACCAAACGATAGGGCTGCTAAGTAATCGATTCCGAAATGATCCTTCATCCGCTCCACCCATGGCGAGGGGGTATCAACGATGTTCAGTTCAGCTTTCGGCAATTCGTAGATATCGGATAGATGCGTGTTCCGGAAACAGACCTGATTTATCACAACGCCCATCTCCTTAAGAACACTGATTATCCCTGTGAACTTGTTCTCGCTTGCACCTATCGGGAAGTTGATGAGGTTGACCGATCCCTTGATTGTTTTAAACGGCGCCTTTGGCAGCATCAACTGCTCTACAATTGAGACCATAACGTCGTGATAGCCGATCGGTCGTCCCTGAATCATCTCTCCGGTTGAATAGATCACCTCACAGCCAACCTCTCTCTTCGCATTATCAACAATTCCCGCGAGGTCGTCACAGATCATGTCGCTGGGGCAGGTCGGGATGACCACAATCAGTGCAGGTTTCAGCCGATTGTACAGATCGATTATGCCACGATGCAGTCTGGTCTCACCGCCGAGAACTAGATCGATCTCGGAGAGATCTGTGCACGGGGTACGGGACGCGGGACCTGACGTTGCAAATGAGTTCATCTGGCGCAGGCTGGCGCACCCGGCTGGTCCGTGAATCAGGGGGATCGCATCCTTAATTCCGCTGACCGCCATCAGTGCGCCGGCATTCTTCGCAGGCATCGATGCTATGCCGTGAACGAGCATCGCTGCTGGCTGATACATCCGTGCCCGCACGTTAGAGCGGCAGATCTCGCCAGTTTCGGTTTTATTCATTTAATTAAGACTCCTATGATATATATACATATATTTATAACTACTCAAGTACCTAAACCACTATCGATGGACTTCGCTATGCCGGAACTACCCGGGACATGGGGCATACTGTAACCAAACACAGGATATAACCGCAAAGTACGCAGAGGGGCGCGGAGGGAAAATAAATGGTTAAACGCTCTGTGTTCCTCTACGTCATCCGCGGTTATTTTTCTTGCCAGAAAATACAGGATCGCAATCATGAGACCGATCAACATACTTGAGTAGTTACATATATTTTTCATGTCACTCTAACCTCTCTTACTCCCTTTCGCAATAGGAGATACATGAGGAACGGGAGACCCATCACTACGGTCACCCCGCCCACCGGTGTGATAAGCGGTGCAATAACTGTTCTTGCCACCAGGTCCGATCCAAGCAGAAGTACCGCACCAACAAGTCCGGATACCGGAATTACAAACCTGTGATAATCTCCGATGACCCAACGACAGATATGCGGAGCCAGTAGCCCGATGAATCCGATCGTTCCTGTGAAGCAGACCGTGGTTGCGGTAAGAAGACTCGCAACAACCATTGCATAAGTTCTGGTACGCCTCTCGTCTGCACCGAAGAGTGGTGGCAGGATGATTGGCAGGAGTAGGAGAATCGCGCAGAGTACAATTGTGCCAGCCATGACTGCCAGTACGGGCCATGATGCCCTGTTGAGGTCGCCTATCATCCAGAAGACTGCTTCCTTCACAGCCTCTGCCGCACCAAAGTACATGAGGAGTCTCGTCATCACCGGACGGGAGAGGATCACTATTATAATACCTATTAATACAACCCGTTTAGGGGTTGCCCATCTGCGGCTTGAGATATAGAGGATGAACGATGTGGCGATCAGGGCAGAGACGAAGGCAGCACATAATATCAGATATTTCCCACCAACGATGCCGGCACCTGCAAGAATTGCAAGTGAAGCACCAGATCCAGCGCTTGATGAGATTCCAAGTGTGTATGGCGAAGCAAGCGGATTTCTGAGTGCCCACTGCATGATACCACCTGCAATCCCGAGAGAGATGCCAGCCAGTATGGCAAGGACGATGCGGGGAAGCCGGAGATTCCAGACGCATACGTCTGCAAGCCAGCTCGACTCATATTGGTCCGGGAAGAACTTGTGCAGGATTGCAGAACAGGCATCATCCATAGTCATGTCCGCACCTCCAGTGGTTACGGAAATGCCCACCAGAGCAACGATTATGAGCAGGAGGAAGAGCACGAAGAATACTATCTTTCCCGTTGGCGGTTTTGACTGAGACATGATCACAATCTCCAAATCACACCGGTTTCACCGGAATGATGTACGGTCGCTCTCCGTCGCTCTTCACAAGCGCCTCCACGCCGTACGCACGCCTGATGTTCTCGGTAGTCAGAACCGATTCGGGATTGCCCGCGGCAAAGATCCTGCCTCCGTTCATCATCAGTATCCTGGTGGTGTACCTCGCGGCAAGGTTCAGGTCATGAATCGCCATCACAGCAGAGAGCTTCTTCCTGTGCACGATATTTGTCATGATCTCCATCACCTCAAGCTGATGTCTGATATCGAGGTTGCTTGTGGGCTCATCCAGCAGAAGAATGTCCGCTTCCTGTGCGAGCGCACGTGCGATCAGGACCTTCTGCTGCTGACCGCCGCTGATCTCGTTAAAGTCCCGCATCGCAAACTCCATGATCCCGAGGAGTTCCAGAATCTCCAGAACCTTGTCCACATCCTCCTCGCTACTCTTCCAACCGAGATGCGGGCGCCTTCCCATGAGAACCGTGTCAAAGACCGTCGCCGGAAAGACACGTGTTGTGGTCTGGGGCACATAACCCATCCGCTTTGCAATCTCCATTCTCGTCATATTGCTGATGTCGTTCTCATCCAGGAGTATTGTCCCTCCTCCCGGTGTCAGGATCCGGTCGATGCACCGGATCAGCGTGGATTTGCCGGCACCGTTCGGACCGACGATTCCGATTATCTCTGAGCTATCCAGATCCATGGATATGCCTTCGAGAACCAATGTGCTGTTGTAGCCGAATTCTACATTTTTTACTTTTAGTTTCACCAGTATTCCCTCCGCCGCCTCATTATCAGGTACAGGAAGAGTGGAGCTCCCATAAATGCCGTAACTGCCCCAACAGGTAGGATTATAGGAGCCATGATCCTTCTTGCCACAAGGTCTGCGCTGATGAGAATCACTGCACCCAAGAGACCTGAAACAGGGAGTACGTACCTGTTGTCGCCCCCGATTGCGAGCCGTGTCATGTGCGGGGCAACAAGCCCGATGAACCCGATTGTGCCTGTGAAACAGACGATTGTTGCAACCATCACTGTTGAGACAACCATCGTTAGGACCCGGGTGCGCTTCACATTCACACCAAGACTCTTCGCAGTCTCATCTCCTGCGCCCATCACGTTTAAGTCCCAGGACTTTGCCATGAGGTATGGGGTGCAGAGAGCGATTGCAACCGACACGATCGTAACAACGGACCATGATGCCCTGTTGAGGTCGCCTACCATCCAGAAGACCGCTTCCTTGACAGCCTCTGCCTCGCCAAAGTACTGAAGAATCGTTGTCATCGCGCCGAAGAGGTACATCATCGCAATACCTGCGAGAATCATTGTTTCGGGTGTTGCTCCTTTGCGGCTCGAGAGCCCGAGGATGATGAACGCTACCAGCAGCGCGAATATGAAAGCGTTTCCGATGATAAGATATTTTCCGCCAACGATTCCTGCGCCTGCGAGAATTGCGAGTGACGCGCCGAAGCCTGCGCCTGACGAGATTCCGAGCGTGTACGGGCTTGCAAGCGGATTTCTGAGTATCGCCTGCATCACGCACCCCGCAAGTCCAAGACCGAATCCTGCCACGATTCCGAGGAAGATTCGGGGGAGCCTGAGGTTCCAGACGCAGACATCAGCAAGCCATGTTGCTTTGTGTAGGTGGAGCTCGCCGTTCACCTCTTTTATTTTAAAACCGTCAACTCTGTGACCCGGATCTATATCGCCGCTGATTTTCACCTCCATCTTCTCTGTATCCCGGTAATCACGCGCGATTTTAACTTTATTGTCACCAACACCTTTAATGGTGATTGTACCGTCGTCAGATTTGCTGATCTCTGCGCTTTCCACCCAGCCGATGTCGTATTCAGCTATAAGGTGTTGTTTGAGTTTCTCACTATCGCTTCCTGGAACATTGTCCCATGTAAAGAGATACGCTGACTCAAACGTATTCGGAAACGGTTTTCTGAGTATTGATGAATAAGCGTCCCAGACCGAGAGGTCTGCAGATCCGAGCGATGTGGAAACTCCTGTTATGCCAACGATCAGGACTATGAAGAGGAAGATGAAGAAGATCTTCCGTCCGATGAACTTCTTGTACTGCGTCCTGATCTCGTCCGCGGTTACTGTGGAACTCTGCTCTTCCATAGTCATAACGCCCTAGTATTCTCGCCCGGTCGTCCAGTGAATCAGGGCGTCCTGCGATTTCCATTCGAGATACCGTTCACCGTTCTCCTCTATTATCCGGTCAGCTACATACTCCTGAATTGCGTCCTTCTGGTCATCAGTCATTTCGGAATCGATCTCGAGATACTCCTTCCACCGGTCATAGAGGTCGTCCATGCTTGTTATGTGCTTCTTTGCACGGGCGTTTAACATCTCGATATCCGGGTGCAGCCCGATCTCTCGGAGTACCATGTACAGGCAGGAGTAGTCAGGATATGCGGGCGCAGGTTTTCCGTGTATCCGCGCCCACAACCTCGAATGGTCCTGGGAATTGATGTTGTGAGATCCGCCGGTCAGGAGATGGACCGAGCCACCCGAGATGTCATCCATCTTTCTGAGTGAGTGGTGCAGGTCTGTTATATAATACAAAGCGTGTGAGCAGATGACTGCGTCGTACTTCCCGGCATTGATCCTGTGTAATTCGTGGGTTGTGACATCCTCCCACCGCTTGTTGATGTACTCGATGTTTGTGAGCCCCTCGTCTTCCGCCTTCTTCCGCAGGATATCAAGCATCCCCCGGGAGGGTTCGACTGCAACGACCTTCTCTGCGTTTTTAGCTAACGGTATTGCGAAGACTCCTGTGCCGGCACCTACGTCCACTATGGTCTTTGGATTATGTTGCAGGATCTTCTCAACGAAGAGCGCACGGTTCGAATGTTTCATGTCGCCTTCGTATTCCGCTGCCTTCTGGTTCCACGCCTCCTCAATAGAGCCGTAGTTTATGATGAACTGCCTGGACCATGCGTTCAGTATCCCGTCTTCCCATGTCTTCGCCCAATCAGGCTTTATTTCACAACTCAGTGCATTCATTCTCGCACCTCGAGTGCATCCCGTGTCTTCCGTCTTATGCGCTGTGCAAGCCCGGACAGTTCTTCTTTTGTGAGGGGTGTTGGGGACACCCGGTCCCGGTTCTTGTAGATTTGCATCGCTGCTTCCCTGAAGACTCCAGCAATCTCAGAGTCCGGTTTGTGCTCTATTGCGGTTTTGCCGTAGATCTCGTTCTCCATTATCATGGGGTCGCTTGGAATCGCTCCCACGACATTTGTTCCCACGCTATGTGCAAACTCCTCGACAAGCTCGCGATCATCGATTGCACCTCTCACGTTGTAGATGATGCCGCCCAGTGGGGAACCGCCCCGGTCTGCATGCCGCTGGATCCCCTTGCAGATGTTGTTTGCCGCGTAGACCGCCATATAGTCCGCGGATGTCACGACGTAGACATCGTCGGCAAGACCGTTTCGAAGCGGCATCCCGAAGCCGCCGCATACAATGTCCCCGAGAACATCGTAGATGATCACATCGAGACCGAGGTCAGAATAGATGCCGAGTCGTTTCAGGAGATCGACGACCACGATTACACCGCGTCCGGCACACCCGACGGCAGGTTCCGGACCTCCAGCCTCGACACAGAGGACTCCTTTAAATCCCTTGTATACAATCTCTTCAAGCTCAATCTGCTTGCCGCCCACAAGTTCGCCTATGCCAAGCTTGGAGACACCTTTCTCTCGTAGCACATCCAGGACGGTCGGGAGATCAGCATCGCCCCTGAGGTTCCGGGTGCAGTCCGCCTTAGGATCACAGCCGACAACCATCGTTTTAAGACCCATATCCGCGTAAGCCGCCGCAATGTTGGACGATATCGTTGACTTGCCGATACCGCCTTTTCCGTAGAACGCGATCTGGCGCAGTCCATTTTCAGTATCCCGAGTTGATTCGGGAGTTTTCTTATCATTCATTCTCATACCTCCATATAATTATGTATTATCGGATTTATAATATCCTCAATAAGGTTAATTGTCCCTCTGAATCCCGCATAAGGTGAGTTAGAGATCGAAACATCGTCAAGCAACGGATAGAATGTTCTTACAAGGGGAACGTTCAATCCATGAGCCAGTTTCTTCTCCATCGTGGAGCCAAAGACCATCCCGACTCCGCACGATCCCACTATTTCGTCCATCCTGAAGCGATCCGGCTCGACTATCAGCAGCTCCCAGTAATCATCATACTCGGCTGCCATCTCCTGCGAGAGATGATTCCTCGAGGTTATCACGAGCACCTTCACATTGAAACCCAGCTCATCGCTCAGGAATCTGGCGAGATCAAAAGCGTGAGCCCCTTCTCCGATCACAGCAACGTCGGAATCATAGATTCCCTGTAAATGAAGGTATATCTTCTCGATCTGATCCTTGATCCACCTGCTCTCATCGTCGATCGCCTGCCGGTTCAGATCTTGCCCTACCCCGCTGGTCGCAGCCTCCAGAAAATCGGTGCTGCCGCCGACACCATATGGATAGGGCACCACAACATACGGCACCTCGAAGCGTTCTTCCATGATTTTTGCGCATTCGAGCCCGTCTCCACCAAGCACAAGATTAAGAGATGCTCTTGGAGCGTTCTTGATCTCTTTAAAGCTGGAACTCGTGAGAACTGCGTTGATACTGATATTCTGACCGTTCAAAATCCTTCTAATCTCTGAAAGGTCAGGACCCGCCCTGACATCATCCTGTTTGAAACCGATCAGGTTCACAACCGGGTCCTGGTCCGGCGAGTTATCGGAACCATCGCTCGCAACCATGAACCGTGTGAGTTCGGAGAGGACATCCTCATAACCCTTCCATGAGGGTCCTTCGTAGCCCCCTGTATCGAGGGCGATTGTCTCCGGCGGAATCTCAGTTGCAACTGCCGCCGCAGCACCACTCACATCATCGCCCATGATCGCAGGAGCACTGCAGTTGAGCGTTGCGATCAATTCCGGCTTGAAATTCCCATAAGACGCACGTATAGTGCTTGCAAGCCGCCCTTCTCCACCATATACTATATCCTGCGTCCGAAATCCACTGTTCACGAGCCTGATGTCGTTCTGATTGGAACTCAATGCCCGCAGGAGCAGGACTCCGCAGTGGCATCCGGGTCTGGAATGGACGATTGTTACTGAGTCTGTGACTCCGCCAAGCGCTCTTGCCGCTCCGACGAGCTTACAGTCCTGGGTCGGATCATAGATCGATTCATCTTCTCCAGTAGACCCGCGTTTTGCAAAAATATCTTCCAGTAATGTGTCTTTCATTGCAATCACCGGTCACCAACCGCTTTACTCCGGATCGTGCCAAACATCTCTGCGAGCGTTGCCCAGTGCGGAGTCATGCCTGTCCTGTGCGAATCGTATTCAAGCATGCTCAAGAGTGGATTTCTCTTCCCTGGCTTTTTGAGTGCTTCCCTCATCAGCTGAGCCAGTTCGATTACGCACTCAAAACCGACCCGCTGGTGATGGAGCATGAAACTCACCGGATCGAACGTCCGTAGCCCTTCCCTGTTGTACCCGTGTGCACTTGCCGATGTTGAAATGACCATATCGGTTCCTGTTCTCTTAATCGTCCGTATCTCCTCCTCAAACGTAGGATTTACGATGATCTCCGGATCCGATCCGTACTTGGTCGCCCATCCGCGTGTAATATTCAGAACCTCGTCGAGCGCATCATCGTCCAGGATGGTCTCCAGACCCTCGGTCCGGTACGTGATCACGCTCGCCTTCATCCCCAGATCACGCAGTAGCAACAGTTCGATTCCGTGGAGACCACCCATGCCGGAACATGCGACCTTCTTACCTGATAGATCGGGTATTATCCTTAAAAGCTTCTTCAGCGTATCTTTTTTGCGCTTCTCGATCACTTCATCTGCCTCGCCCTCCAGTCCGAACCTGGATGCAATCTCGCGAAAGATCCTTGCGCTACCGTCGATGCCGTACGGACAGAGCAGGTCTGAGTCCCCAGTCTCCTTATACCGGTCAAATGAAACGATCTCGTAGTAATCGATCCCGAGCCGCTCCTTCATGCGTTTCGTCCAGACCATCGGATAATCGGTTATGGTCAGTTCCGCACAAACGAGGTCACGGAGATCCGAGACAGTTGTGTGATCGAAGCAGACCTTGTTTATCCCAATACCGATCTCCTCTAAAACCGAACTCATCTCGCCGGTCCTGACCCCTGAGCCATGTATCGGGAAGGTTACGATGTTAACTGAGTTATCAGTTCTCTCGACAGCCTCCGCGTCCGTGTTATTGCAGAGCAACTGGTCAGCGATCGCATAGAGTGCGTCCTGGTACCCGACTGGTCTTGCCCTTTCAACGAAATCGCCTGTCGTGTAGACGAGGTCACAATCCACATCCGCCCCTGCCACCTCCACAACCGACTTGAAATCATCCCCGATGAGATCGCTTGCACATGTCGTGATCACTATGATCAGATTTGGGTGATAACGTTCGAATGTTTCCTTGATACCACGTTTCAGTTTCTCCTCGCCCCCATACACAATATCCAGGTCATTCATGTCGGTGCACGGGGTTTCATAAAATAGGGAATGCAGCTTGAACGGGTTGAGCTTCCGCTGATATGCGCACCCGATCGGTCCGTGGATCAGGGGGACCGCGTCCGTAATAGCACCCGCGACCAGAAGCGAACCCGAGATCTTTCCAGGAATCGTGGTCATCCCGTGCAGAGGGAAGGTGCTGTATGCATTGACAAGCGGTTTTAAGAATCCAGTTCCGTTTTCATGATTTCTTTCTTCGATCATCTTGATTTCCTATCCTGATAGTCTATCCTCAATTTAGTGTTACCATATATCTAATATAGGCTACATCACGCATGATTATCAAGGATAGCATATCCAAACTTAAAACTTTTTATTGAACTAATGACATGTACGGTCACTATTCTCACCAGTACTCCCTCCTCCGCTTTATTATCAGATACATAAAGAGGGGACCGCCCATGAACGCTGTTATCACGCCAACCGGGAGGGTGGCGGGAGCGATAATCGTTCTCGCAACAGTATCCGCGCCAAGCAGAAGTGAGGCACCACAGAGACCCGATGCAGGGATTAAAAACCTGTTATCCCCTCCCATCACCATCCTGCAGAGGTGAGGTGCGACCAATCCGATGAACCCGATGGTTCCGACGAAACAGACGATCGCAGCGGTCAAGAGTGACGCTGTCATCAGGACAGAGACTCTGGTTCTCTCGACGTTGACGCCAAGGCTCTTTGCAGTCTCATCGCCTGCACCCATCACATTAAGATCCCACGACTTTCGCATAAGCAGCGGGATGCAACATGCAAGAACGATCGATGCGGGCAGGAGGTTGTCCCACGACGCCTTCCCAAGAGAGCCAATCGTCCAGAAGACCGCAGCCTTAACAGCTCCCGGATCTGCGAAACATTCCACGAGAATCGTTGCGGCGTTAAAGATGTAGAGCATCGCAATACCCGCAAGAATCATCATCTCAGGAGTCGCCTGTCTGTAGCGTGCCAGCCCGAGAATGACTAATGTTGGAATCAGCGCGAAGAAGAACGCGTTTCCAATGATCAAATACTTCCCGGCGAGGATGCCGGCGCCAAGTGTAATTGCGAGAGCAGCGCCAAATCCGGCGCCCGCAGAGATTCCCAGGGTGAACGGGCTTGCAAGCGGATTTCTCAGGATTCCCTGCATCACGCATCCCGCAATCGCAAGCCCGGTGCCTGCAATGATTCCCATCAGGATACGCGGCATTCTTGCGACCCAAACGACCTTATATGCGATATGGTCTGTGTGGAAGTGATCCGGGAAGAACCGCTCGAGGATTGCGGAATACGATTCGGATATTGTGATATCCGCAGAGCCGACCGATGCAGCTATGCCAACAAGAACAACGATTAAGGCTATGAAGAGAAGGATGCAAGAGATCTTCCTCCCGACAAACCGATTGTACTCGTCTCGTACGCTCTCTGTTGTTATTGCCGCACCGGCACATGAACTCATATCACACGTCCCGGTCTACGGTGCAGGATAGACATACACTCCAGTGTAGTCCAAACCGTGAAACTTCTTGAGCCACTCGCCATGCACCTCTATCGGGTCAATCTCGCTGAACAGATCCGGCTGGAGGCATTTCGCCATGTAAAGGACGTAGATACTCGAATGAATCCCGCCCGCAGCATTGCAGATCATGTAGACATCACCATTCGTAACTGCGGTCGTGCTGTCCCAGTCAGTGCTGCTCATGAACATATCCCGCACTGTTTCCATTGAACTTGCGTCCTCGACACCGTAGCCGCACTCAACGAAACCCGCGTAACCCGGATATACGTCCATCACGAATGCTTCGGGATCGTTTCCGATGATCGCCTCTGTGTCCACCTGCTGGTAGCCCGTAATACTTCCGAATGCGTTGATGCCACCGCTTCGCAGGATGCGGTTGTTGCCACTCGTTCCCGCACATGCAACGTAACATGGAGGCGCCTCATCTGAAGCTGCTCTGATGCCTGCTCTCTCTCGCACTATGTCCTCTTCCGGCAGAAACGTGCCTGGTGGACATGGGCAGTAAACCCCGTACGCAGTCTTTGGCTTATCATCCTCCGGAATCTCTGATACGATCTCGTCTATTTTGGCGTACAACTCCTCCTCGAACGTGATAAGCTCAACAGATACCTCCTGCTTATTCACCAGGAGTCCCAGAACCCCGATCTCTGCAGGATACTTATCCGGTTCATCCAGATCGGTCATGAGCATCGGTATGTCAGCATCAGCCAGTTGCTCCTCGTACTCAGGATAGTATGAGCGGAAATACGTGGAAGCAATGACAACGTCAGGATCCAGACTTATCACCTTCTCAATGTCCATGGAACTTGAGTACTGCCCGATCTCCTCCGTATCCTTGATGAGTTCTGCGATCTCACCCACCTTCTTTGTGAATCCGTCAACGCCAACGACCGTATCCCCCATTCCAAAGATGCAGAGCGCCTCGCAGGCATAGCAGCTAGCTGTTACCACACGTTCGATCGGCATCGCGAGTGTCAGCGGCTCCTCGACGACATCCGGTGGTGTGCCGATATACTGGAATATGGTGATCTCCTTTTCCTTCCCGAGAATGGTAAGTTCGATCTGCGTTACATCCTGCATGTTGATCTTGCCGTCGTACTTCGCGTCCGATAGTTCTGTCTGGTCACGGTACTCGAGGATGATCAGTTCGGTGTAGGTGACGTCCTGCATGTTGATTGTGTCATCCTCGTTTGCGTTGCCGAAGACGCCGAGCGTGTAGTCTGATGCTGCTGCCGGCAGTGCAAGCAGAAGCATCATAGTTACTCCAAATATTATTGTGTTCGTTTTCATGTTCATTATCTCCCTTTTATTCATCTTCATCAACTCTCCACAAATGGTGGATACACAAAGACGCCTTTCTCACCCAGGTCGTAGTCGATGCCGCAGAAATCATCGATATAGGTCTGATGCATCGCCTCCGGATCCAGGTCATCAAATAAGGTGGGGTGTAACCACTTTGCCATATAGGCAACTCCAATAGAATTGCTTGATCTGTCACAGATGTCGGGACATATCAGGTACACCCTACCATTCTGCACTGCCGAAATACCGTCAAAGCCGGTGCGGCTCATGATATTGTCTCTCACCGCTTTCATCTCAGTGGAGTCGTCTTCATCGTAGCCATTGGAAACTTTGCTACCTGATACTACCTTTACAATAACGTCAGGATTCTGATCGATTATCCATTCAGGGTCAACTCCTGCTATTGTCCCTTCTCCGGGTAAATCCGCACCAATATTTATCCCACCAGCCATCTCGCACATCGGATGAGTCCCTGAACGGCTGGTGCGAGCTTTGTAGTCGCTGCAGCACTCAATGTACACGCGTGGCTTCTCTTCCTCCGATATCCCTCCTACCACCTCTTCTATGGGATCCGTGCAATCGTGGTAAAAGTTGATGAGTTCCTCTGCCTCGTCCGTCTTCCCGATGATGTATCCCTGCTCTCGCAGCTGTACATCCCTTGTCAAGAGTTTGCAGTTCGAAAAACCACCAACCGCTATACCCAGTATTTCAGGCGTATCTCCGAAGTACTTTGGTTTCAGTGCCGAGGTGTATGCGAAGACGAGGTCAGGATCAAGACTGAGTACCACTTCCCAGTCCGGATGGAAGGATGATCCGACCGTCGGCAGGAGAGCGATATCCGGGAAGAATACGGTATCCTTTGCGAGATACGTTGTCACGCCAACTATCAGCTCCTTTCCTCCGAGGCTCCTCCCAACCTCCGCAGAATCGGTGCTGAGCATGACGATTCTCTCGATTGGTTTCTCGACCGTTACTGTTCTTTCGGCGTTGTCGATGAACGTCATCTCCAACTCTCTCCCGAGTATGATCAGTTCGATCTGCGTTACGTCCTGCATGTTGATCTTGCCGTCGTACTTGCCGTCAGCAAGCTCTGTCTGGTCACGGTACTCGAGGATGATCAGTTCGGTGTAGGTCACATCCTGCATGTTTATCGTGTCGTCCTCGTTCGCGTTTCCGAAGACGCCGAGCGTGTAGTCGGATGCTGCTGCAGAGAGCGCGAGCAAAAGCAGCATAGTTATTCCAAGTACTATTGTGTTTGCTTTCATATTCACTACCTACTTTTTATATATCTCATCAATTCTCCACAAATGGCGGGTATATGAAGACACCACGTTCCTTCACGTCGAAATCCAACCCCTGAAAGTCCACATCACGCTGGTGTACCTCGGTTGGATCCAGGTCACTGAACCGCTCAGGATGGACGACCTTCATGATGTATGGGATGCCATTAATATAACTGTAACCACATGCTATACTGCAGGATATGACGTAAACACGACCGTTCTCCACTGCTTTGACGTTAGACAGCTCAGGACGGTTCATGATCGCATCTCGTGCAGCCACCATGTCCTGGGAGTCATCAAGCTCATAGCCGCTCTTTCCGGAGGACATCATCTTGATGATGATGTCCGGATTCTGTTCCACCACCCATTCAGGGTCTACCACCGCACAACGATCCGGTATCGTATCATACGCAACGTTTTTTCCACCGGCGATCTCGCAGATCATGTTGGGGTACGAGGTCACACCACATGCCTTGTAGTCTTTCATCGCTTCTATGTACACCCTCGGTTTATCCTCTTCAGGAATCTCCGCGGTCATTTCGGTTAGATCGGCGACATTATCATGGAGAACACCGGTATATGTGTAAGCATCCTCCACCGCACCAAATATGTATCCCAGTTTCGCAATTTCTTCTTCATTCAGGTCTTCCGGTGTTGGTTTTACAGGCATCGCAAATGGAATGCCTGCTGCTTCACATGTCTCTGCAAATTTGTCACCCCAGCCACATGTAGGCGAACCTGCTATCACAAGATCGGGATTGAGTGCAAACATCTTCTCAAAGTCCGGAGGATAGCCACCGATGCTCATGCTTTCATCCAGTTCCGGGAAGAACACTTTGCGATCGATCGCATACTTGCATATTCCAACCAGCGTATCTCCTGCGTTTATCGCCCGCATCAGGGCATAAGTCGTCGAGGGTCCGATGATGACTCGCTCAAGTGGTTTATTGATCGTCACCGCCTCTTCGCGAAGGTCGGTAAATGTGAGTTCCTTCTCTTTTCCGAGAATGACAAGCTCGATCTGCGTTACATCCTGCATGTTGATCTTGCCGTCGTACTTTGCGTCCGAGAGTTCTGTCTTGTCACGGTACTCGAGGATGATCAGCTCGGTGTACGTCACATCCTGCATGTTTATCGTGTCGTCCTCGTTCGCGTTGCCGAAGACGCCGAGCGTGTAGTCTGATGCTGCTGCCGGCAGTGCAAGCAGAAGCATCATAGTTACTCCAAGTAGTATTGTGTTCGTTTTCATGTTCATTCCCTCCTTGTGGTTGTATTCTGTGTGCGCTACACTGATTCTCCGCAGACAAGAGAATTGCAGGTCGCGTATTTTTCTGGTTTATCCGACCAGTTTCACAATCGGTATTGTGTTACTCCTATTTAACTTGATGCCCGGTGTGGTCGGTGGCAGGGGGATAACAGGTATCAGGAGCAAGATATTCTCCAAATTCTTCGGAGCAATGTTCCCTTAGGTAATTCCTCGCCGCATGACAGAGATGACATTCATCATAATATGCGGGGTCAGGTTCAAAACCACGTTCCACAGCAAGCTCTTTCAGCCCCAGGGCTCCTTTTTCATGGAGTGCGCTGATGATCGGATTCGGGTCGCTGAAATAGCGCGTAAATATCTCGGACATACTCTCTTTGTAAAGATTTCCCAGGGACACCCCAAAGCAGCCATCGACAAATCCCTGTGGGTCGATTAAAATACTGTCCGGGCATTTTGGGCGTAGTACGCCGATATTAAACTCCCAGCACTTGCGATCCAACCGTTTGTTGACGCGAAGTTCCTCGGGCATGATGAAATTAGTCCTGCCGTGGGCTCCAGCCACCGTGGAAAAAGCATAGTAGCCCGAATCGTAGATCTTCTGCACGATATCCTGGGTTTGCCTGTTAAACTTACAGTCATAACTCTGGTAGCCCAGGTACGTAGCTATCGCATAAGTAGAAAAACTCATTTCGCCCATAGATCGCCCAACACCGGGAGTTTCCGTTTTCAGTATGTTAAGTACATTTTCCAGGGGAATAGTTTTCTGGTGGAAACTATCTGCACTTACCCCGATGCTGTTGACACCCAGTTCACGCAGGCGGTCAAGTTTTTGTCGGACCACTTCAACGTCATCAGCCCATGCTCCGTTTGTGGAAATGCTGAAATAGTCGATACCATGTTTCTTGCATCGCTTGATACACTCCACAATAACATCATAATGGTAAAATGGCTCTCCACCTGCAAAATGGACTGTACTGAGGTTATGCTGACCGGATATACTTTCCAGTGCATCATCGATCAAATCCGGATCGATCGGTGCATGGTTGGGGTTGCGTTGAAAATAAAAACAGTGATCACAACTGCAATTGCAGTCCATGGTGACCAGTATCACAACAGTCTTCAGGTTACTTAGTGATCCCTTCATTTTTCCCACCACATAACCGCACTCTTAGTCGTGCTCTCTCTACAATAAATGCCATCCACAGCATTCTTTACGATATAATCCTTGATCATTTTCTTAATCCTCGGCGTAATTTCCGTATAAAGATCAAACAGGTACTCATAATAATCTATAGCGTCATTCACCGATTTCTCAAAGGTATACGCCGAATCTATGACGTTTACGTTCGCATAGATTCCCATGGTGTACAGGATATTATAGATGTAGATGTAGTCTATCCCAAAATTGTACTCCGCATCCATGATCCTGGACCACATCTCGCGATCAAGATCATCTGTAAGTCCTGCGTGAAGAATCACACAACAATAGCGTCTTGATACATCATGCACTCGCGTCAATTGCTTGCCGATATCATCAAACTGCCACAGGACATTTGACGTAATAACAAGGTCGAAGCTCTCCCTGATTTCGGAATCATCAACCTCCTGCCATGTCTTATTCACTGTCTCGATATTCGACAGCCCCGCTTCAACCGCACTCTCTTCCAGAACGTTGAGCATTCCCTTTGAGGGGTCCAGTGCAACTACTCTGTCAACCAGTTTTGCGAGGGGTATAACGAGCGTTCCAGGACCGCAACCGATATCAAGAACCCTGAAATCAGGTTTTATGATCTCTTTTAGTACGTGTACCATCTGCTCGCCGTACTTAAAACCCTCCCTCTTTATCGTGTCGCTATATTCCGCTGCCCCTCGATCCCAGAGATCTACTCCGACGTCTTTACGATATTTCGCCAGGACAGAGTCCTTTCGTGCATCTATCCAGAGTTGTTCCCAGTTTATTTCCATTTAATATGACCTATTGTTCCTTTGTTTTGTATGTGTTAGCTGAAATGAAGAACCACGAGATTTCACGAGATTAACACAAGACACTGGTAGTTTTTCTTGTGGAAATCCGTGCAATCTCATAGTCATCTAAACACGTACCTTGTTTTCAGTCTTCTATTGGCGGATACACAAACACGCCATGCTCATTTAAGTCGTAATCTATCCCCAGAAATTCTGTCAGGTATTCCTGGTGCATTGCCTGTGGGTCAAGGTCACAAAAGAGCTCTGGATGGAACGTCTTCGCGAAGTATGCGATGCCCAGTGGGTATGGCTGTCCGTAGCTGAAGGTGGTACTGAGCATCTGCACCTTTTTGTTTTTCACGGCGTTAACCTCCGCTAACGAGGGATGATTCAAAACTTCCTCTCTCTGTGCAATTATTTCAGCCACATCATCCTCAGCATAACACTCCCACATACCAGGGTAATAATACCTAACAATAACATCCGGATTCTGCATAATCACCCACTCAAGGTCCACATAATACTCGCCAGACGGCAGCTCCAGATCCTCTGCCACAAATAGTCCACCGGCTGTTTCGACAGAATAGTGTTGTGTAGAACCTCCCAGAGGGGTGTACCATTCGTTGGTACTTAACTCGCTAAACGTCCCGTAAAGCACCCGCGGTTTTTCGTCATCCGAGAGTTTGTCTGTTCCAGCTTTGACGATGTCAATAATTCCTTCATACCACTCAATAAACTCCTTTGCCTCACCTCTACTATCAACAATGTATCCAAGTTTTGTTATCTCTTCGCTCAGGTGATCTGGTGTCGGATAACCAAATTCGAGACGGGGTATTGGTAGGTCCGAGTCAGCAGACTCAAGTGTATCCAGAACCGCATCATGGTAAGATCCAGTACTTAAAATAACGAGATCTGGGCATAGATTCAACACCACCTCATAATCAGGTATATACGGTCCAATGCACGGTAGATCGCAGAGTTCACCGAAGTATTCCTCAGGAGCATTTGTGATATAATCAACCACACCAACCAGCTTATCCGCCGCATTAAGCGTACGCAGTGGGTCGACGACATAACAGTTGACGGCAATAATACGTTTTACCGGCTTCTCCACAGTAACAATTCTATCCGTGGAATCAAGAACCGTGATCTCCTTCTCCTTCCCGAGAATGACAAGCTCGATCTGCGTTACGTCCTGCATGTTGATCTTACTGTCATACTTTGCGTCCGATAGTTCTGTCTGGTCACGGTACTCGAGGATGATCAGTTCGGTGTAGGTCACATCCTGCATGTTTATCGTGTCGTCCTCGTTTGCGTTACCGAAGACGCCAAGCGTGAAGTCGGATGCTGCTGCCGGGAGTGAGAGCAAGAGCAAGAGCAGCAAACTTATGGTTATCCTAATAACTATACTTGTCTTCATATTCATTACCGTCCCTATAATTCAGTCAGTTCTCCTCAGTCCACGGCGTGGGATACGCATACACACCCTGATACTCTACACCAAGGAACGTCTCAAACCACTCTTTGTGAATTGCAGCAGGGTCCACATCCTCAAAGAGCGTGGGGTGGAGATACTTAGCCAGGTAGGAGAGCCAGACAGACTGGTGTGTCGACGAGGCATCGGAACTGATAAAGTACACCCTATCATCCCTGACCGCATCGATATGATCAAAGCCGAAATAATTCATTATGTACTCAGTTCTTACCTCGTCAACCGGACCGGTATCCGTTATATCATATCCAAGAGCTTCGCCAGTAGCGCTACTCCATGCCATTGCAATGATTACCTCGGGGTTTCGCACGATGATCTCTTCAGCATCCACGCCTACGTATCCATCCACATCAGCGAAGATGTTGGTGCCACCACAGAGTTCGATGTTATTGTGGTGGGCTGTACCGCCGCCTGCGACATGCGTGGGATCGCCGTAATAACTAACACCCAGACAATAGTACGCTTTAGTCCTCTCTTCGGGCTCCAGGTCCTTCACTCGCTCTTTTATTATGTCGGTGTGATCTTTCTCAAAACTGATAAGCTCTTCAGCCCGCTCTCTATTCCCCAGCAACCATCCGAGGTTCCGGATCTCGTAAGGGTGCTTCTCAGGCTGGCTGAAATCCGCATGAACCAGCGGAATTCCGGCAGCGTTCAATTGTTCATCAGTCTCAGGAGAATATGTGTACGAGTAAGTAAGTACGATATCAGGATTCAGTTCCAGGACTTTTTCCATATCAAAGCCGCCGTGGGTGATATCATGCCCTGTTCCAACCGAAGGCGTGTCTCCTAATAAAGTTCTGGTCTCTCCTCTCATCTTTGACCCCTCGATGACTCCAACGATCTTATCCGCAGCTTCGAATGCGCAAACTGTTTCAGCAGCGAAATTGCTCAAAACCACCATCCGTTCTACCGGCATAGGCACCGTTACTGGTTTTTCAGTGAGGTCCGGAGGATATCCCATATACTGAAGCAGCGTTAACTCCTTCTCCTTCCCGAGTATGACAAGCTCTATCTGCGTTACATCCTGCATGTTAATCTTGCCGTCGTACTTTGCGTCCGATAGTTCTGTCTGGTCACGGTACTCGAGGATTATCAGCTCGGTGTACGTCACATCCTGCATGTTTATCGTGTCGTCCTCGTTTGCGTTACCGAAGACGCCAAGCGTGAAGTCGGATGCTGCTGCCGGCAGTGCAAAGAGCAAGAGAACCGCGACAATTCCAGGCAATATCATGCTTATTCTCATTATATGTCACCTCAAACGCTGTTCAACTTGCAAGCGGGGGGTGCACAAACGCACCCTCCTCTGTTACGTCGAAGTCTATGCCACAGAATCGATCCACGTATTCCTGCTGGATCACCTGTGGATCCATATCAGCAAATACTTCCGGATGGAACCACTTTGCCAGGTACACAAGACCCGCAGGCATCGCAGGAGTGTACAGGATATCATTGTTGATCACGTGTACACGACCGTTCTTTACAGCTCCGGTATTGTCAAATCCCGGAACATCCAATATCTTATCGTATTCTATAACGATCTCACTATCATCATCCGCACCCCAGCCACCCTTGCTGACACCTCCGGCTATCACTTCCGGATTCTGCTCCAGAACCCATTCCACACTCACCTTCGGAAATGTGTCAACTCCGAGATCCGCACCGATGTTACAGCCCCCTACTCTCGCACACTGCTGACCCATTCCGGTTCCTTCAGTGTATGTCTTCATATCGGTGTCTGTTATGCCGTAGGTGCTGATTAAGAATACTCTGGGTTTGTCATCCTCTGAGATCTGCGAGACCCGGTCGTCTATCTCGTCAACGTATCCGTCGTACCAGTCGAGATATTCGTCTGCGGCATCTCGATCTCCGAGCAGGTATCCAAGCTTATTCATCTCTTCTCTGAGCGTCTCGGGTTTGTAGAGGTCAAGACGAAC
>JAYEGG010000348.1:0-1992 GCA_034658995.1 Methanobacteriota archaeon
ACCAGACATCTGCTGAAGATGCGTTCTCCATCAGTCCCGCGGTCAATGGAACGCTTGGCTGGGATAACGACACGATGACCTTCACTCCGGAGAGCGACCTTGCGTATGTCACAAAGTATGATGTTACCATCGGAACCGGAGCAGAGGATCTGGCAGGCAATTCTCTTGAAGAATCGTTTGTCCGGAACTTTACAACAGAATCTGAGCCTGTGGTCGATGCTCCAACCGTGACCGCAACACTGTCTCCGAATGCTATCCTATCGGACGGGGTCGAGAACACCACCCTGACGGTTCAGGCGAGCAGTGGCGATATCAACAGTAGTATTGCAAGCGTTACCGTGAACCTCTCTGCAATCGGCGGACCGGATGAACAAGAACTGAATGGAACACAGATGGCAGGTATCGGCACATGGACGACAACGATCAGCACGACTTCTGTGGGAACCTTTGATCTGACCGTCACTGTTACAAACGATGCCGGTAATTCGGCTACCGCAGATGTCACATTGACCACAGGTCCGTACAAGTACACACTTGAGCTTCAGAAGGGCTGGAACATGATCTCACTGCCTTACAATGTTACCGCAGTCGGGATCGATACCACCCAGAAACTTGGTGATCTGATCAGCAATGCCCCCGATGCCAAGACACCATGTCACTATGTGGCACGGTACAATGCAACATCGCCGGAGATGGAATTTGATATCATAAGCGAACTAGGGGATGAACCCCGTGATATCTTGGGCGGACAGGCTTACTTTGTATTTGTATGGGATAACAAGGACGTTGCTGTGGTTGGAACGCTCTGGTGAGGTGATATGGATGAAAGGTATATCGACTGTGAGTATTCTCATACTCACAGTTTTTTTGTCGATGTCCGTACTACCTGCTGCATGTGATACTGTCCCGCCACTCTGCCCAAACGCCCCTTATCCGGTCACTGGTTATGCCTACTACGCTGATGGTACAGCGGCAGACGGTGCAGTGGTCACAGTTTACCTGGAAGGAGATCAGTCAAAGTGCATCACAACCACGGCAGGGTCAAGCGGTGTGTCTCCCGCCTTCTATAAATTTGATGCATCCAACATTGGCATAACAACAGCTGATGTGGGCAAGACCCTCATAGTTGAGATCGACGATGGGGTGTCCAGTATTGGAAGCGGTAGGCTCAATATTGCCGACCTTCCTACCGACCCTGACGCAGCAAGCCCTCAAGTTACTGATATAACAATCGTCACTCCGTCTGTTGGCGGTGGCGGTGGCAGTGGTGGCGACGGCACGTACCCACCAGGATGGGGTGAAACACCAACCATTGCCCCAACACCAGACGCGACTGCGGCACCAGCATCAACCGATGCCACTGAACCATCAGGGACCACAGTGGCCGAGGACGTTGCAGTGGCGGCTGAAGAGACCCCAACAAAAGACGAAACAGACGACACCAAAACGCCAATGAAGACGGACCCCGGCACCCCCGGATTTGGAGCAGTCTGCATGATCACCGGACTGCTTGCGGCTGTGTATCTGGTGCTGCGCCGAAGAGAATAAACGAACACACAAATAAGTGAAGGGAGACTAACTCCCTTCATCGTTCTTCTTTTTTTCATGGCATACAACGTCCGGTTCCTCTACGCAGCATTCCATTTACGAAAAAATATATCACCAGCCCCCACCCAAAGGGCAGTTTTTACTCGATCTTTTGTGAAAAACGAGACGTGATTCATGGATTCCGAGACTATCCGGTTGAAAAATTCAGTGCAACCGTATTCATAGATTTTATCAGAGCGTTCTTCCGAGCACGTCGTCGTTAAGATGTTCCGGGAGCACACCATCCCCCAGCAGCCGTTCTGTTGGGAGCTCTTCAAAATATGGCTCTCTGGTATCTTCCGTGATAGCGAACCCAGGAGCTCTATCAGATTGATCATCTATTCAGCCACTCGATATCGGTTTTGCAGAGTTTCCTGTCAGTTGAAAATATAATGAACCGCGGAT
>JAYEGG010000349.1:0-1983 GCA_034658995.1 Methanobacteriota archaeon
ATGCCATGTTCATGAACCCGAATTGGTAACTACCCCACGTTTTAGAAACCAGTAGGCTTTTATGCCATTTTTAAGCTACATCCTCAACAGTATGTCCGAATACCCCCGACTTCTGAACAATGAAAACATATGAAAAACGGTTTCGCATAACTCTAAATCACTTGTACCTCACAATACAATAACATTTTGATAGAGTTTAGAATATTTTTGATTATTTCTCAAAAATAACTGTTCTTGCACCGTCTTCACATGATAATTCCCATTCGGTGTTTGATCCACTATCAGAATAGTAGATTCAAAGTGCAACACTTTCCGGAAGGTGAGTGGTTACCTTGAATCTAACCGATCTATACCCCTGCCCGCCGCCGGTAGGATCATGAGCGCGTCAAACCGGAGGTTTTCAGGTCCCGGACAATGTCATCAATCATGGTGTTTGCGGGCGTGACCTGCGCCCCGGTCGTCTGACTCTGACAGGTGCCTTGCGACGGTCTTTTGAAACACTGCCTGCATGTCGCTTCCCTGTTCAAGTGCCATCAACTCGTTTAGCACCTCTTGCGCGACATCGGGTTCGTGGATGATTGTGCAGTCCACGCAACTCCAGACCTTTCCGCCGGTCGAACTCTCGACATACTTGCCACCGGTGCGCTCATCGTTGCACGGATACAACGGACAGAAACAGAACGTGCAGTCCTGCCCCTCAAAATGACACGGGTAATATTCGCAATTCCTTCTGCCCACACATGTTCCTCCTTGTAGCACATCTTCAATGTTTCTTCTGGCAAGATCCTGCCCCCACGCCTTGATCGAACTTGCGATCACATCAAGCAACTTCCGGTTAAGTGCGTCCGCATCGATCCTGATGCAATCATCTCCGCACTCATGCACCCTGACACCGTGCTGCAAAAGGCGGGCTATCAGTTCTGATGCGTCCATCCCAAAGTCCCGGATATCCACCAGAACATGCTGCGGCTCGCTCGCAATGACCCTGAATCCGCGTATGTTTCCCAGTTCCTCAATCAAAGTGTCAGTTGAATCGCCCGGCATCAAAACCTCACCTCAAACCGGGGTAACGCTTCGTGCTCGATCTCCTCGACCTTCAGATCAGTGACATCAGATGCAGCCGGACCGGTTCGCAGCAGATCGATCAGCGCCCCGACATCCTCGTCAGGACCTTGCGCCACCGCTTCGACCCGCCCGTCTGGCAGGTTCCTCACCCAGCCACCAAGACCAAGGTTCTGAGCCTGTCTCACCGTGAAGTAACGGAATCCTACGCCCTGCACCATGCCGGTCACGACGATATGAATAGTCTTCATACTGATCATCTCGCTTAGCACGTCTTTTTACCACCCCATCAGACAAAAACATATCTGGAATATGTGGTTCGGAAAGATAAAAATCCAACAAAAACAATATTTATGTAATTGTCAGTTGGATGCGAGAACACACGCGGAAGACGTGGCGACAGAGATCACCAACGATCTTTGCGTATCTGCGTTAAACTGGAGAATGATAACGCAAAGACGCAAATGGCGCAAAGAACAAAAATCCTCCTGTTGGTGATTATGTTGTATGGGCATCGGTGCGTGTTCATGGTCAGATTGACCATTACACAAAAATAATGGGCTCTTTGGTAATTCGAGTTACAAGCACTTTTTCACACTTCAGGAGGCTCCGGTTATGGTATGGAATATTAAACCGCAGAGGACGCAGAGGTACGCAGAGAGTTGTTATTTTTCTCTTTCGCACCCTCTGCGTTCCTCTGCGCACTCCGCGGTTTTCCGAAACGTATTTCGAAAATATCAAAAAATCTCCGATGTTTTGGTCACTGTAACTCAAGATACCAGAGACCCAAATAATGTGGCTCTCTGGTATCTTCCGTGATAGCGAACCCAGGAGCTCTATCAGATTGATCATCTATTCAGCCACTCGATATCGGTTTTGCAGAGTTTCCTGTCAGTTGAAAATATAATGAACCGCGGATAA
>JAYEGG010000350.1:0-1982 GCA_034658995.1 Methanobacteriota archaeon
TCGCCGCCGCACATGTGTTCGCCAAGGTAGTCGAGCACGTCGCCTTCGATTGTGAGTTTTCCGCCTCGCATTCCGCAGGTTTCGCCGCGGTATCCGCCGCCTGCGTAGTATGCTGCGTTGCCTTTCACAAGGATTTCGCCGCCAGTCATCTCGCGTCCGACCCATGAGTCGGCGTTGCCTTCGACTGTGATTGATCCGCCGCTCATGAGTGCTCCGCAGCGCATATCGACGTCGCCTTTAACGATGATCTCGCCGGCGGTCATCGCTTCGCCGATTCTCTTGACTCGCGGGACGTCTCCGTCGATGATGATCTTTGTGCCTGCGGCATCTCCGGATCCATCGACCGCGACATCAAAGAGGTCTGCGAGCGTGATCTCTTCGTTTCCTTCCCATGCACCGATTGCTCCTATCTCGGCTGCGCTCTTTCCGGCAAATGCGTCCGGAGTGATCATCTCTGCCTCAATCGAGATCGTTGGGCTTCTCTTTGGTTTGAGTGTTACTGTCTGCATCTACGCCACCTCCGGTCTCATTTCAACTGGACGCGGTACGTACGCATCCTCAACCATGTAGTTTGAGAACTGCATGCTGTAGTATTTCTTGAACCGTGCTTCAAGATCCGTGATCAGCCTGTCTTTCTCTGACTGCACGATGCCGTTTTCGTAGGCGTTTACCCAGTAGACCTTTCCTTTCGGTAATGCCGTGATGTCGCCGTCTTGAACAACGATTTCTCCGCCCTTGATCGTGTACTTGGAGAAGCTGAGCGCCTTCTTGACTGCTTCGTGCTCAACCGAGACATCGACTTTGTCAGGCTTGACATCATAGATTGCGACATCTGCGTCTGCTCCTGCGCCGAGGTGTCCTTTCTCTTCGAGTCCGAGCATCTTTGCAGGCATCGAGCGGGTCATCACAGTCATCTCGCCCCAATCCAGTTCGCGATCGATATTCTGGAGGCGTATGCGGTCCATTGTCATGTCAGGGAATCCCGCGATTACTTCCTGTCGCTTCTTGTCGCTCATCAGGAGGGTTTGTGCCTCAGGATAGTTCACGAATGCGCCGCCGTTGGGGTTGTCTGTGGTGAACATTACCTTCCACGGGTCTTTCACGAGCAGTGCCAGTTCGAGTCCGATCGACCACATCGTTGCGTGTACGAAATGCTGAGGGGAGTATGCGAGTGGCACAATGCCGCCTGCGTCTTCAAGTTCCTGATCATAGTTGCTCCACTTCGCATCCATCATCCGTGCGTTCCGGTACTCGGTGGGACCGTCTGCGGTCATCGTCATAGCAGGACCAAAGATCATCTGTCCCATGTCGAATGTGAGGTGGTCGTGCTTGTTTACGTAGTCTGCGATCTGGTCTGATCCTGATGCAAAGTCCATCCATGATGTGCCTGTGTAGGAGTGGAACTGCATGTGCGTAAGATGCATGACCTGCCTGTCCTGAGATGCTTTCACCTTCTCAAGAAGCTTCATCGTGTCAAGCGTTGTCGGGATGTTTCCTGGAACGCCAAGGTTGTTGCAGTGGACGTGAATCGAATGTGGAAGATTCAGGGCTTCGTTTGCCTCTGCAAGTCCGATGAGTATGTCTGCGGGCGTCACATCGAAGTCGATCACCTTGTCATCGATTCCTGTCACGTTCTTGCCCCATGTCCAGTTCGAGCCTCCGCCCGGGTTTACGATCTTGACACCGTATCCGCGGGATGCAAGTAGTGCCCATGCCATGTATGACTTCAGCATCTCACTGTCGCCGTCCTGTATGTACTGCATCACCTGCCAGTTGCTACCCAGCAGTACCAGTGCAAGCTTGTCAAGGATCGGGATCGACTCAAACTCCTCGTGCATGTGCCGTGCCATCATCGGCGTGATTGCTGCCTCGGCAATCGTGGTGTATCCGAGTTTTGAGTATCTGTATCCGATCGCGTGTGTGTTCGGGGTGTTGTACCCGACCTGTGGGCGCAGGAGTTTCGTTCTTGGCTCAGGTCCTGA
>JAYEGG010000351.1:0-1977 GCA_034658995.1 Methanobacteriota archaeon
ATTTTTAAACGGGTGGGTGATGGGGGAACAAAAACGGTATGGTTTTATGAGACAAAAATTGCTGGAGTATGGATGATTTTCATCACCATAGTTAATATCATATTGAATCACGACGCGGTTTATTAAACCCCTTGGAAGGGGTGGTAATCAGCGAGTTATGGGATGATTTGATTTATGATTGCACACATCAACGGAACCCTGAGTACAAAAGCCCCTGCCCGCGCAATAATTGATGTTGGTGGCATCGGATATGAGTTACAGATCCCCGCGTCCACATACGTCGCGCTGCCCGAGATTGGGGATCGGGTGCGGCTGCACACCCACCTCCATGTAAGGGAGGATGCGCTTCTGCTGTATGGGTTTGCAAGCACAGGAGAGCTTGAGTTTTTCAGGTTGTTGCTCAGCGTGTCAAGGATCGGACCGGGCGTTGCTCTGAATATATTATCCGGAATATCATATAATGAATTTAAATCTGCGGTATACAGCGAAGACCCGGGGGTACTAAGCAGCATCTCCGGTATCGGGACAAAGACCGCAAAACGCCTCATCCTCGAATTAAAAGACAAAATAACAGAAATACCGGCAGAAACCGGGCAGCCACTGGATCTTGCAAGGTCTGCGATCGCGGGCATGGTCTCGCTCGGATACACGAGAGCTACGGCGGAGGCGGCTGTGCACGGGGCGTTACGGTCCGAACATGCACATAAGGTTGATGTGGGAGAACTGATCAAAGCAGCGCTTAAGAATGTGTAGTGAATAAAAATAAACGAGGTGAACCTGATGCAACCACAAAACCACCCGCATATTGAGTATCTCGATCATCCTGCTGATGTCAAGTTCCGCGCATCAGGAAAAACGATCGAAGAGGCGTTTAAGTATGCCGCGCTTGCCATGTTTGGCGCAATGATCGATACCGACACCGTGCAGCCGATAACAACGCTTGACATCGATCTCGATGCCGATGACTGCGAGGGTCTGCTTTACGACTTCCTTTCGGAACTATTATACCTGTTTGAAGTGGAGGAGATTGTGTTTTGCAGGTTTCATGTGGCGCAAATTAAGCGGCGTGGTGACCAGTATCACATCCATGCGCACGCAACCGGCGAGGCAATCGACCTTAACAAGCACCGGTTCGATGTCGGTGTAAAGGCAGTCACCTTCCACGACATGATGATCGAGCGAACCGATGCCGGATACGTCGTGCAGGTGGTTGTTGATACCTAAGATACCTCGCCTGCACAAGTCCCGGGCGTATTTCCATCGCCCTCGAAGTTGCCCGAATTTTGCAGTACTCGCGATGAAAACAGGTAGCACCTAACCGCGGTCATATCGTCTCCACCCCGAAGAGATCGCCCGCAATACGATAAATATGCCCAGACAAACAACGATCATCAGAACCGCGATCGGAGAGGAGGCAGAAAGCCCATAAGAGATATATCGCTCATAGATCAGGGTCGGCGTGATCATCGGGTAGTATGCAATCACGATGACTGCACCAAACTCGCTCATCGCCCGCGCCCAGCACATGATCGATCCCACAAGGATGTGCCGCGCGGCAAGCGGAACCGTGACCAGCGTGAACGCGCCCCAGTCCGATGCTCCGAGCGACCTGGCAACGTTTTCAAGGCGGGGATCCACACTCTGAAACCCTTCCCGCGCCGAGTTGATCAGGAACGGCACCGAGACAAAGAGCATCGCAACCACGACTCCGGGCATCGCGTCCCTGAACTGGGTGACCTGTGACAACGGCTGCCCAAGCAACCCATGCAGCCCGAAAACCGTGAGGAGTGCGATGCCTGCCACCGTGTGCGGAACAATGATCGGGATATCCACGACACTCTCGATTATGCCCTTGCCAGGGAAGTCACGTCGTGCAAGGAAGTATGCGAGGGGCACGCCAAATACAAATGCTATGGCGGTTGCGGCAAGTGCGGTGTACATCGTAAGAAGCATCGCTTTCCAGACCGCGGAATCGTT
>JAYEGG010000352.1:0-1976 GCA_034658995.1 Methanobacteriota archaeon
AAGCGAGGAGATCGGACCATATCATGTGATAAATCGTGGACCGACAAAGTCAACCAGTAAGCCATTTCTTTGACCTGTTTACTGTCTCTGCAAATATCTGCTGGTTTATCACCTCATGTGTACCGCTTCACAACGTCGATTCGTTCTTGTTCGTCGATATCCATAACGCAATCACTGTAGGGTGCGTTTAATGGCTTGCGTATCAAAAGAGGGTACCAATGTATTGACCCTTTCCAACTACCTAATCATTGCGCATCATCAATACCCTCGCCATCAACCAACATTATGGTTGGGTTGCTATGAAAGTGTCCCGCTTTCATTCCACATATAACCGACCCCCTTCGCAGTGCGCATATCGTTGATGGAAATGCGGTTTTCACCAACTAACCCCGCACATCCATCGCGCTCTCCTGCTCAAACTTGATCGCATTATACAGCGCCTGCTGGCTCATCTGCGATGGATGATAGTACCTGCCGTTACATGAGTTTGCAATATCTGATGCGAGCTCTGCCCCTTCCTCGCTGATATCGATCACGAGCGCATTAACATGCCCTGCCTCCAGACGGCGGCAGATGTTTGAGATCTCGCGCTCGATGTTTCCTCCGACATCCATCGGCATATTTGCAGTTCCGTCAGTAATCAGCGCAAGTATCGGTATCGCGGACGGCTCCTTCTTGTTCTCAGTCTGTAAGACCCGTAGACCAAGCAAGAGTCCGGATGCAAGCGGCGTCGTGCTTCCAAATGGGATGTGGTCGATATATTTCCGTGCGAGTTCCACTGACGAGGTGAACGGCAGAACTACCTCTGCGCTTCTGCCTGAGTAGGTGACCAGCGACACCCGGTCCCTGCGCTGGTATGCATCACGGAGCAGCGCAAGCACCACGTTCTTTGTGACGCTCGTCTTCTTGAGATCGTTCATCGAACCGCTCGCATCGAAGACAACACTGATCAGGGTCGCAACACGCCTGCGTCGCACCTTTTCCCGGATATCTGATTGCCGAATCACAAAATCCTTACCATCCGTATGCATCGCCGCCGCACGAACTGTTGGAGCGAGTGCAATGTCGCTCGGCTTCTCGTTGCTGCCCGGCACACGATATTTGACATATCTGCCGCGTTTTGACAGTGTCAGGACCTCTGCGCGCCTGCCTGATGTGTGTTTCCCTGTTGAAATCTTTTTCTGTCTTTTGCGTGCAAAATGATCAAGAATTACGTGGATGCCTTGCTCTGCGTCATCTGCGATGATCTTGTGACTTGGAGCGACCTCGCTGGTCTCTTCTTCCGACGCAATCACATTCTGTTCATCAGGATCTTCCGCCTCATCTTTCTTCACCTTTCTTCGTATCCTCTCAATTTCTTCATGCTCTTCTGACTTGATCGTTGATTCTATCGTCTTTAAAACAGAATCCGCATCACTGACATCGATATCTTCAATATTTTTGATAGCACCGACCTCTGCAACCCCCATTGTAGGTCTAACTACTTCAACTACTTCAACTACTTCAGCCAATTCAGATGCCTCGGATGCTCCGACTACCCCATCCGCTTCAGACCCTCCTACCGCCCCAGTCACCCCAACCTCGCTGATCAGCTTTTTTCTGGCAGGTTCCCTGGTGTCATCAGCCTTTGCGCCGTAGATGTCATCAAACAATTTTTCCGGGTCAACCGCCAGATGATCATCGTCCGCGACGATGTATGCATGAGTAACGCCACCCAGTTTTGATCTGGGCAGATGTGTGTGCATGAATCTGACGATCTTCGTAGAATCGACATCATCAAACTCCCTGGCATGTTGCTTTGGGATACGCGCCGCATAAACTGAACCGTTGAATATCCGAACCCCATACCCCCTCTCCAGATTGTCGCGTAATTGTTGTATGGTTTGATTAGTCGTGTCTGGTGATGCCATTTCAGATTCGCCCCATGGTAGTATATCTGTAAACCATCCCTACTTAATATTCATTACTTTCGCAGT
>JAYEGG010000353.1:0-1970 GCA_034658995.1 Methanobacteriota archaeon
CCCAAACCCGGGTTCTACCTCTTTGATGCACGAGAATATTGTGGGTGTAAGAATATATCGCCCGATTGCCCCCATTTTTGATGGTGCATCGCGCGCATTTGGTTTTTCGACAACATCCTCGACACGGTAGATTAACTCATCGATCTTGCTGCATTTTACGATCCCGTATTTGCTCACGTCATCTACCGCTTCCACTGCCAGCACAGAGCACTTATGCATATTATAAACGTCCATCAACTGTTTTATGCAGAGTTCTCCTCTGATAATGTCATCACCAAGCAACACTGCGAATGGTTCGTTGCCGACGTGCCTTTCCGCCCTCAGAACTGCATCTCCAAGTCCTCTTGGATCTTTCTGCCGTATGTAATGGATGTCCACCATTGAAGAGACGTCTCGTACCTCTTGTAACAGCTTATCTTTCCCATTTTTAAGGAGGTGGCTTTCAAGTTCGGGAGATGTGTCAAAATAGTCTTCCACTGCCCGTTTGCCCCTGCCTGTGATGATCAGGATGTCCTCGATTCCGGAAGCAACCGCCTCTTCCACAACGAAATGGATGATCGGTTTATCGATGATCGGGAGCATTTCCTTTGGCATCGACTTCGTAACAGGGAGAAACCGTGTCCCAAGACCTGCCGCTGGGATTACTGCCTTTTTAATCATTTATTCGCCTCGTATTCTCTGTTTTTACCAGCATATACCATCGTAAACCCCTCGATCGAGCGAGACCATTCGCCTGCCATCGATGACAACGATATCCCTCATAGCATCGAACTCCTGATCCAGCGACCTGAACTCAGCCCACTCGGTCATGATCATGCAGGCGTCAGCGCCTTCGAGTGCGTCTTTGGCGCTGTCGCAGTACAAGATGTCTGGAAATACTTCCCGCATATTCTCAGATGCGAGCGGATCATAAGCAGCGACCGTTGCACCCCGATTCAGGAGTTCTTTGATGACTGGTATTGATCTTGACTCGCGTATGTCATCGGTTTCGTTCTTGAACGAGAGTCCCAGAACTGCGATCCGCCTGTTGCGGATGTCTCCGACCCGGTTTGTGAGCAGTTCGACCATGCGCAGTGGCTGTTCCTCGTTTATCCGGATAACTGCATTTAACAGCAGCGGATCATATCCAAGCTCGCCTGCCCTTCCGATCAGCGCCTTCACGTCCTTTGGGAAGCATGATCCGCCAAAACCTGCGCCAGCATTCAGGAACTGCCCCTCGATCCTGAAGTCCTTGCCGATTGCAGACATGACCTCGTAGACGTCGATCCCGAGTTTCTTGCAAATGTTCCCGATCTCGTTTGCAAACGATATCTTCGTGGCAAGAAAAGAGTTATTTGCGTACTTGATCATCTCTGCCGTTTTTGTGTCTGTTCGTGTGATCTCGCACGAGATATTCTCATAGAGCCTGGCTACCGGGTCTACAGCCCGTGCGTCGCCGCCGATAACAATCTTATCCGGATTCATGAAGTCATGCACCGCTTTTCCTTCCCGCAGGAACTCTGGATTCATCGCAATCCCGACAACACCCTCATCTCCGCCGTGTCCCTCGTATCTCGCGTTTTCCCGGATGAGCGGCGCAACCACATCATCAGTCGTCCCCGGGACAACCGTGCTCTTGACCACCACAACGTGGTATGCATGACATGAATCCGCACCCCGTTCTGCAAGTGCCTTTCCGATGCTCTTTGATGCGGAGCGGACAATCGAGAGGTTGATACGCCCGTCATCTCCGGACGGCGTCCCGACACAGATGAATGTCACCTCTGAGTTCAGAATCGCATCGTTGTAATCGTCTGTTGCCCGCAATCGTTTCCCCACATGCGTCTTCAGAAGCGCAGGAAGCCCGGGTTCATGAATTGGGGGGATTCCGGCGTTTATCTGGTCAACCTTCGCCGCATCAACATCCACGCAAACCACGTTGTGACCAAGTTCTGCAAAACATGTGCCGGTTACTGTTCCAACATATCCCG
>JAYEGG010000354.1:0-1966 GCA_034658995.1 Methanobacteriota archaeon
GCAATCCTGAAATCCCTTTGCCCCCAAAAACCACTATCGAGCGACCTCATCATCACCCAACCAAATCCCGCTTTTTTCGCCTGTGTATGTGTAAGGTTTTCGTGAAAAAAGAAGCATTTATAAGTAATGAACTGCAATATTTCCCTACACATACATCTCTTATAACAATGGCATGGAATATCACGTGGCGCAAGCCACATAAGAAAAAGTATGGCTACCTGAAGAAGTCCTATCGAATAAACGGAAGGGTGAAGACTGAGGAGATCTACATCGGTCCGGATGAAGTTGCGACGAAGATCCTCGCCGATCTGGCAACCAGGGAACTGATTGACGAGACTGATATAACTTACAGCGGAGAGACGATCCTCGAAAAAATAGCGGACTCGCTTAACTTTGAAGACATTTTAATCGAGTACACTGGAGATGAACGGGCAAGTAGAGCACTTAAAAATGTTATTATCCTGATGACCCTGTTTAAGGAGAGTAAACGAAGACTTTTCCTGAAACGGTTGGATAAGTCGATACTCAAGAACTCTACCGACATAAAATATCTTGAAGAGGTCTATGAGCTCATGGATTTAGTCTACATGTGCCTCGGAGATATCATGTATGATCTGCTCAAAAATGCCATTAAACAGCACAAGATCAGTCTCAAGTACTTGATGGTGGATGCTACCCGTTTTAAGGTCTATAAGGATGGCGAAACGGGTTTAATCAGGTTTGGTTACAGCGCGCAGAAACGAAGGGATATACCGCAGGTCAATCTCGTCCTCGGGGTAAATGAGCAGCAGATACCTTTTTTTGTTAGTGCGCATCCGGGAAATACGCCTGATGTCACTATGTTCGGTGATTTCCTGAAAACGATGCGATCAAAGTATCAGATATTGAACGACAGTGTTCGTCACAAGATCATAATTATGGACCAGGGAAATGTGAACGAAGAGACAATCAGATACCTGCGGTGGCTCATCCGATATAATTTCCATTTCCTGTCAATGGTAAGATCAAGTAGCGTCGGGCGTTTCACGAAGAATCTGGATACATCGGAGATGGACTTGATATACACAAGAGAGATCACAAAAAATAAGGAAACAAGAATTTATGGAAAGCTAGTAGAAGCAGAAGTTTATGGGCGGGTTTCCCACGTTCTGGTCTGTTACAATCCGGATGTTAAGCAGACAAAGAATAACAGTCTCGACAGAAGGGTGGAAACTGTGAAACAGAAGGTATCATCACTCAATAAAAAGGGCGGGTCACTGGATGGTAAGTGCGATGTGATTAATTCCTTGATAGCAAAACACAGCCTCAAAAGAGCCATGGAAGTCATTAAAAACGAGAAAGATGGGGCGATTGAACTTGTTGTGGACGAAGAGGATCTGGATGGTAGACGCGAGAAGTTTGGTTTCTTCGCGTTATTCACACACTGCGATATGACACCTGCCGAGATGATAAAGGTGTACAAGAGCAGAGATATAGTGGAAAAAGGATTTCAGGAGCTGAACACGGACTTCAGTGTCTGCCCGATACGTCACAGCGAAGATCGACGGATTGAAACCCACACAATATTCACAGCATATGGCTATTTCTTTGTTTCCATATTGCGGGCAATTCTTAAGGGTGACGGAGTGGAGTACTCGTTTCGCGAATTGCTCTACACGATAAAATCCGGGAGATCCGTGGTTGGCTACTATGAACATGAACTGTTCAAGGAGAAACAACTTCACGTGAATCGCCCGATAAAAATGAGCGATGAGTTGACCGAAATATTCAGAATCTTGAAAATCGAGATGCCGCGGTACGATGTGAAGCTAGAACCTTACCCCTACAACGTGGAATAAATGCGAAATTAAGTATGTTCCAAGGGGTCGACTGATAGCGGTTTTGGGTTGGAATTAGTCTTCGGTATTTTGGGATTTGAGAGATAATCGGGTGGCTGCGGCTGTTTTTTGGGTTTCCAAAGTTGAGT
>JAYEGG010000355.1:0-1962 GCA_034658995.1 Methanobacteriota archaeon
GGTCTGAAGCCGCCCCAGTTCTTTGTGCGTCCCTGCCAGTTGTCCATATCCACATATCCGAGCGTGGCTGAGCGGTAGGTCAGCATGTTTGCAGCGGCTGCAACGGCTCCGCAGTTGTAAGCCCGGTCAAACTCAATGTCCAGTTGCTCTCCGGTCGTGAGGTTGAACATGTATGGCTCAAAGAAGACCATGTCCCTGTCTGCGAGTATGATCGGGCGGGAGCCATACGGGTAATTCTGATTACCCTTCGAGTTCATCCGATCTCCCGCGAGTGGTCTTTCGACACCATCATCGCTTACGTTGATGCCATAGCCCACGCTGACGGCTTCATCCCACTGAAGTTCGCCGTCTGATGCGCGGTACAGGGCTATTCGCCCGCCGATCTCGGATGGCATATAACCCCTGATGGAATTGTAGGTCACAAGCAGTGCATCACGTTCTGTGCTCAGGACCAGGAGTGTGCCCCATCCCTCGGGCTTTGGCTTCTCCCAGATTGTTTCGCCGGTCTCGGAATCAAGAGCAATCAGTTTTCCTACCGGGTGGTGTTCCTCGCCCCAGTGTCCCAGACGATCCTCTCGCGCGGTTGGACGGTCCACGAAGTATATCGCACCAGCACCGATTGCGATGGCGTTGTGCCGGATGGAGTGCTCGGGTCTATGCATCCACTTTAACTCCCCGGTATCAGCATCCATTGCAAACAAAGCCCTGGATTCGGTATAGAGGTGGTGTGTGTCGGAACTTCCGCCTTCTACCAGGTAATCAGTATCCGCGATGCCGCCAACGATCGTTTCATTGTCAACAGAGAAGTAACCCCATTTGGACCCTGGTCTGTAGGCATAATCCGGGAGATAGCTCCAGTCAAAGGGACCCCATCCGTAGTCCTTCATGCCGCACCCTGCTTCGTAACCTTCGTCCACATAGCACTTATCGAGGTCAGCCTCCGGGAATTTTGGAACCTGGTATTCTCTCAGCAGATTCCCGGTGTACAGATCAAGCGCAAGGGTGTATCTGAAGTAGCTGGTCGGCACCTTGCCTGCCCTGATATACAGTGTGTCGCCATCGATTGCCATGTTCCCGTGGGTTATGCAGGCACCAACACAGAAGTTGTCCTGGTTATAGGGTTTCCCGATGTCTTCGAGAGAGAATCTCCATATCTCACGACCGTTGTACGCATCGTAAGCACGGATTTCATCGACACCCTGAGAGACCATTATGCCGTCCTTGCAGAGAGGTCCAACACCTCTCCCATGACGTGATGGCATATCAAGACCCGGATCGTTCCACCACAGCATACCAAGCTCGCCTTTCACCAGCTGATCATCCGAGCACGCTGTACTGCCAGCGTCAGCATAGAGGTGTGTCCAGTCACCTGCGCCCTCAAGTTCCGGGCGAACAGTCACTTCCATGGAGTCGGGTGTGCCTATAGCCATAACGCCGCCGGACGGTCTGAGGCAGTGGTAGACATCCCCTGTAGCCGTAGCATTTGCGCCCCCGGTAACAGACCTACCCGAGACGATCAAGTTGGCGAAGTAATTGGGATATCTATCAGCCGAAGACACATTGCAGCAATGAACAGTCACCCTGGCGCCATAGATGCCTGCTGCATCCAGCTTCTCCTGCGCCAGAGCAACCATCGCCGGATCCGGGTCAATTGCGATGATGTGAAGATCCGTACGCTTGGCAAGCTCATACGCAAGAGCACCATCTCCACAGCCAGCATCCAGGCAGTAGCCTTCTGTGACCCCGGATTCCTCAATAATCATCTTAGCAGCATTGACAACAGCTTCATCTGCATCGTATGGATCCACTACCGCAGGTTTACTCTGCACGATGGTTACGTCCCCCGTGGACGCGCCAAAGCAGTAGATCGTGCCCTTATCAGTACTGACATAGAGATTGCCACTGGCAACGGCAAGACCGTAAGGTACGCCGTCAACATCCAGCGTCCTGATATCCCGGTTC
>JAYEGG010000356.1:0-8735 GCA_034658995.1 Methanobacteriota archaeon
GGATCAACCAGTATGTGAATCCAGTAGTCTACCTCCTGGTTGCGTTCCTAACACAATTCACACAGATGTGTTCGATCGGTCTGATTCAGTCCATGTCACCAGTCTCCGCATCTTGTAGTATCATGAGTGCATCCAGCGATGTTATGCTGCCGTCTCTGTTCATGTCCGCATAGCTGCTATACGCTCCGCTTGCCGCCATTCTGAGCGCGATAAGAGCGTCGGCTGATGTGATCCTGCCGTCTTCGTTGAGATCACCGCGCTGCTCACTAAATGCCTCGTTGTAGAGTGCATGAAGGACGTCTGCAACAACGTTGATCGCAAGATTGAGTGATTCGCCGCACTCGTCCCTGAATTCGGGATCGCTCCAGTTGTAGTGTGAATCCATCCATACACACCTGTGTCCCTCAGATTCGGCGTCAAACGTTGTGTCATCCGCTATGTGGATGGTTGCATCGTACGCGGTCACCACATCCAGGGTCCCGTCAAACCCGATGTACGGATCGAATGCTTCTGACACGTTGCTATCTGTCCTGCGCTGCACATAGCTCTCGTATTCGCCGTGATGCACTTCCGCGCCCCAGTCTGTCTTTTTGCCCATCACGTGTCCGAAGACCGCCACATCAGCGATGTAGTGTGTCATAATGCCAGCGTACTTCGACGCGTTCACACGATCACCCGCCTTCAGGAACGCCAGTGTGTCGTTGTAGATGTCCTGCGCCCTTACCGCTGACGCATCATCCATCAGACTGCCGTTTTCGTAGAAATAAACGTGGTGTCTGGATGTGTCGCCTATGCCGTCATCCGGGTGCGGGTTGTCAGGCAGTTCGGTGCCATAGAGGTACCAGTTGAGGTTATCGTCTATGTACTGGCGCTCAGCAGGTGGCAGAAAGCTAAGCGCGTGTTCTGCGATCCAGTCGTGTGTGCCATACTGAACATCACCTGGATCGTTGCTGTATCCGCCATTTGACCACGCACTTACGGGTGCGCAGCAGCACGAAATTGATGCGGATACAATAGCTACAATTATGCATATATGTTGTTTTGTAGTATACATATTAATTTAGTGATTTAATCGCAAAGTGGTTATATACTTCTATCCAATGCTATTTTGATATGGGCGATCAGAAATCCGGGGGGGATCGAAGATATTTTGGGGTATGCTTGTCGAACCGGAATGGATACCCCATCCATTCATCCATCGAAAGGCTTAAGTATGATTATGTATCAGTGTACTTATCGATAAATCGAAAAGTCAGAAAATCGATAGAAGAATCAGAATCATGACGATAGTAACAATGCCAGATGGAACTGAAATATACTATGAAACCCATGGTGACCGGAAAGGGACGCCTGTGGTTCTGATACATGGTCTCGGGGCAGACCATTCTATGTGGGATTGCCAGATACGAAAATATCCGGAGATGGGCATATTCTCAATCGTCCCCGATGTGCGATGGCACGGCATATCAACAGGTGCGCGGAGGTTCCGAATCGAAGACTGTGCCCGCGATATTGCAGAGATTCTTGAGTCTATGGGTCTGAAACGCGCCTCGATTGTTGGGGTGAGCATGGGCGGACTCATAGCCCAGCGGTTCGCAATCGATTTTCAGGAGAGCGTCGAAAAACTCGTGATCGTTGATAGTTTCAGCAGCATCGGTGGACGTGCGATGCGGTTCAACAGCAAGCTTGCATTGCTCATGACGAAACTCTTTTCCAAGGCAGCCCTGATAAAATTTATAAACTCTGCATATCGAGGAAGAGGCGCGGAGATGCAGAAGATACGGGAATATTTCAGAGAACGGATACTGGCACAGGAGATGAACAAAATCATAAAGGTGAGGGAGGAAGTGAATAGATTTGATGTGCTCCACGAACTTGTGACTGTTCGGGCGCCAACACTGGTTCTTGTTGGCGATCATCATGGAAGGATGGTGATTAAAATGGCAGAAGAGACCGCAAAACGTATCAAGAATGCACGATTCGAGGTCTTGAAGGGAGGCGGGGATCCTTCGAACATGATGGTTCCCGAGCTCTTCGATCGCAGGGTCCTGGAATTCATCAAACGGTAACAATCGATCATGTCACATAAAAGACTCATCACACTCGCAATCGCCGCGATGCTCATTGTCGTGGTGCTGGGTCTGGGGTACGCCACCAACCGGGAAGTGGAGAAGATCGTGCGGCAGCAGTCCAATGAGCAGCAAATGCTCCTCACCAGGCAATCTGCCGCAGGAATCGAGGCTTTCCTCGAGGAGAAGACCGTTTTAATTGAAGTGCTGGCAACACGGGTGGTGAATGTCTCGCCAGAGGACATGACGCCGTATTTTATGGCGGTTTACAACAAGTCGAGCGGTTTTTCATCGATCGGGTTTGTGAGCAGCGACGGCGTGATTGTGACCGGTTACCCGCCGGAAGATGCGGCGATCGGGCTTGACCTGTACGCAACAAAGAGAAACGCAAAATTCGATCGTGCCAGAGACAATAAAGAGACTTACACCACCCGCCCGGTGCCTCTGGTTCAGGGCGGCATTGGATCAAACGTTGGAGTGCCAGTTTATTCGGATGGTGAGTTTAAGGGCGTCATATTCGCAACAATTGATATATCCACACTCTCCGCACGTTTTCTTGAAGATACAGTCCCGAAATGGCGTGGGTACACCTACATGATCACCAAATCAGGGCGGTGCCTCTACGATGGCACACACAGAGGAATCATCAGCGAAAAATACATCGGGATCCTATGCGAGACCAATTCGTCTTATGCAGGCGTGTTGAGGGACCAGATGCCAGGAGGGGCAGGGGTTGGATACTATTTCGATGAAGACACCGGGAAACAGATGGTTGTGACATACACGCCGGTCGTCTGGCGTGGTCGCATCTGGTCGGTTGCAACCACAGTTCCCGAGAGCGAGGTAGAGGTACTGGTGCATTCCGTCTATCGGAAGCAGATACTATTCGTAACCGTCGTAATCTCAATCATCCTCGCCGGAAGCGGCGGAATCATCCTGATCATCTCCGGATGGAACAGGGATCTGGAAAAAGAGGTTGTGAGGAAGACGAATGACCTGGGAATGTCGAATAGGGAACTTGCATCGGCAAACACCAGATTGAGGGAACTTGACCGGTTGAAATCCGAGTTCGTCTCGATGGTCTCCCACGAACTCAAGACCCCGCTCACGTCCATGAAGATCTCGATGGATGTCTTGAAGTCACTATCAGGCTCTGAAAAGGATGCTGACACCGAAAAGGAGATGTTTCAGATCGTCAATCGGAGTGTCGAGCGTCAGAGCCGGCTTGTTGGAGATCTACTTGATATATCCAGAATAGAGTCCGGAAACCTAAAACTTAATCTTAAGCCGGTCGATCTCTGTGAGATAATCCTGGAATCTACAGAGAGCATGAAAAAAATAGCAGATGAACAAGGGATTTCGATTCACATCGATCTGAATTGTGAATCGATGCAGATCACCGGAGACGCTGACCGGCTGGTGCAGGTATTCGTGAACTTGATCGGAAATGCGCTGAAGTTCACCGAGAAAGGCGAGATACGCATTCAATCGCGGACTGTGGATGGGCATCCCGAGATCCGGGTCAGCGACACCGGAATCGGGATTCCACCGGAAGAACTGGACCGGATATTTGATAAGTTCCATCAGGTCGATTCAGGATTGACACGCGAGGTCGGCGGCACGGGCCTCGGACTTGCGATTTGCAAGGGAATAATTGAGGGGCACGGCGGCAGCATCAGGGCTGAGAGCAAGGTTAAGGAAGGGAGTACGTTTGTGATTGTGCTGTGATAAGAGACTACCTGAAAAGTCGAGAAAACGGTCACAGTCAAATGTCACCACTTGATTTGAAGCGAGATACCTTCAGCAACCGAAACCTGGTGATGTGGTTCAATCGCTGGCTTACTATCGCCCCTGACGAAACTTGTTTCCAATGTCCCCTGATAAAACTTATAAACTCTGCATATCGAGGAAGATGAGAGGAGATGCCGAAGATACAGGAATATTTCAGTGAACAGATGCTGGCACAGGAGATGAACAAGATCACAGAGGTGATTGGAGAAGTGAACAGATTTGATGCACGTTGCGAACTTGTGATTGTTCGGGAGCCCGCACCGGTTCTCGCTTGCGGTCGTTGTGGAAATATGGCAAGTTGGATGGCGGAAGAGACTACAAACCAGATCGATGACGCACGGTTTCGGGTCTTAAAGGGCGGCGGGGATCCTTCGAACATAGTGGCTCCCTGGTTGTTCGGTTGCGGGGTCATGGAATTAATCAAACGGTGACAGGTTATGCCCCACAAAAAACTCGCAACCCTCGCCGTCGCCGCGCTGCTAATCGTCGTTGTGATGTGGCTCGGATATGCCACCAACCGCGAGGTGGTGGGGGTTGTGCATCAGCAGTTTAATGAGCAGCAATTGTTGCTTGCCAGACAATCTGCTGCCGGAATCGAGAGTTTTCTCGAAGAAAAAACCAACCTGATCGAGATACTGGCGGAGGATTCCCCGGATACGTCACCGGAGGGCATGGCACGGAGTTTTATACCCGTTTATTATAAATCCAGCGGTTTCTTTGTGATCCAATTCATAAATAGTACCGGTGTGGTGGTATCAGGTCACCCTGCAGAAGATACGCCGGTCGGATTCGATCTGTACGCGGCGAACAGAAGTTGGCCATTTGACGCTGCAAGGGATCGCAAAGAGACCTGCATCATAGACCCGGTGCCGCTCTTTGAAGGCGGGCTCGGTTCTTATGCATGGGTGCCGGTGTACAATGATAATGAATTTAAAGGCGTGATACTCGCAGTTATCCGAATATCCACGCTCTCTGATCAGTTCCTTACCGATGCCATACCCGAAGGGCAGGGATATATGTACATGATCGATCAATCAGGAAGTTCGTTGTATGATGGAGTGCATAATGAGACGATCGGTGAAAGGTACATCGGGAGTTTCTGCGCCAATGATTCGTCTTATGCAGATATTTTGAGGGAGCAGATGCATGAAAAGGAGGGGACTGGATATTATTTCGACAAAATCACAGGAGCGCGGCAGATCGTGGCATACACGCCGGTCGTCTGGGAGGACCGTGTCTGGTCCGTGGCTGTGAGCGTTCCCGCAAGCAAGGCAGGAGAACTGATACGCCGTGTTTACCGGGGGCAGACGCGCTTCGTTATAATCGTAATCGCAATCATCCTTGCAGGAGGTGGTGGAATCGTTCTGATCTTCTCCGGATGGAACCGGGCGCTTGAAAAAGAGGTTGTGAAGAAGACTGATGACCTGAAAAGATCAAATATGGAACTTGCATCGGCAAACACCAGATTGAGGGAACTTGACCGGCTGAAATCAGAGTTCGTCTCGATGGTCTCACATGAACTCAAGACGCCGCTCACATCGATAAAAATTTCGATGGATGTTTTAGAGTCGCTCTCAGGCTCCGGGAAGGATGCTGACACAGAAAAGGAGATGCTACAGATAATCGACCGCAGCATCGAGAGGCAGAAAAGGCTCGTTAGCGATCTCCTCGATATATCCAGAATCGAGACCGGAAACTTGAAACTCAATCTTGAACCGGTTGATCTCTATGATATAATCCTGGAATCAACAGAGAGCATGAAAAAGATAGTAGATGAACAAGGAATTTCGATTCACACCGATCTTGATTGTGAATCGGTGCAGATCACCGGAGACCGTGACCGACTGGTTCAGGTATTCGTGAACTTGATCGGGAATGCGCTGAAGTTCACAGAAGAAGGCGAGATCCGCATTCAGGCGAGAATGGTGGATGGGCATCCCGAGATCAGGGTCAGCGACACAGGAATCGGGATTCCGCCGGAAGAACTGGATCGGATCTTTGACAAGTTCCATCAGGTTGATTCAGGATTGACACGCGAGGTTGGCGGCAGCGGGCTCGGGCTAGCGATCTCCAGAGGGATTGTTGAGGGGCACGGCGGGAGCATCAGGGCTGAGAGTGAGGTTGGGAAGGGGAGCACGTTTGTGATTGTGCTTGCCCGGGCAAGTGAAACAGGGTCAAATTAAAGAATCATGGTCGCACATATAAACAATACCGGATCAACCTGAAACAACCCGGACACCGGAGAGGTCACGAAGTAGATGCAAGACGATATCCTGACAATCTTTAACAGCGTTCTTACAGCGATCAGACCGACCCAGGAAGAACGTGACGAACTTGCGGAACTCAGCCGCCGGGTATGCGGTTATATCTCGGAAGAAGGTGTTTCGTGCGAGATTGTTGGGTCCGCGGCACGGAAAACATGGATTTCAGGAGCGCACGATCTTGATATATTTATAATGCTTTCCACAGACCTGACACGAGAGGAACTCGAGACCGAGGGCTTGCGCATCGCAAAACGGGTGGCAGATCGTGCGGATAGTTATGAAACACGATATGCCGAGCATCCGTACATCCACGCTCGATTTGATGGGTGCCGGGTCGATCTGGTGCCGTGCTATCATGTATCCAGTCCCGACGAGATGAAATCCGCGGTGGACCGGACGCCATTTCATAATCAGTATGTTCTACCACGAATTAGTGGATTGGAGGACGATGTGCTGCTGTTCAAGCAATTTATGAAATGTGCTCATGTTTATGGCTCCGAACTCAGGGTACGTGGTTTTTCCGGGTTCCTCTGCGAACTGCTGATCATCCATTATGGCTCGTTCGTTGCGGTGCTTAATGCTGCTTGCAACTGGAAAGACGGTCTGCTGATAAAGCCCGGGGTCACCATGTCCCAGCGTGCCCGGGGTGCCCAGCATAGCGCATCCGGCGGGGTGTGGGAACCACTCTTCGTGATCGATCCCACTGACCCGAACCGAAATGTTGCAGCCGCGTTATCGCTCGATCAGTTCTACACATTTGTGGACACAGCACGCACCTTTTTGGCAGAGCCGTCTATCGAGCACTTCTTTGCAAAACCCATGATGCCAGCGTGCAGATCAGAGATCGTTGCCGCGATGAATACAAGAGGCACGGATCTACTCGCAATATCGTTTGAGATTCCTGATATGGTCGAAGACATCGCTTATCCGCAGTTGTACAAGATGCGACAGTCGGTGCTCGGTTTGCTTGATGAACACGACTTCACAGTACTTGGAAGCGCCATAGGGATCCAGACTACGAGCAATACTGAGGATAACGTTGTTTTGTTGATTGAACTCGTGTCAGGAGGGCTTCCAGCGTTAAAACGGCATGTCGGACCGCCTGCCTATATGCGAGCACATGCTGAACGATTCAAAAGCAAGTTCACGAATAACAACGCATTTTCAAATGTTTATATTGAGAACGGGCAGTACATGGTTGATATCCATCGGAAATATGTATCGGCAAAGCACCTGCTCGAATCGGAACTCTGCTCATGTGCGCTTGGAAAACAGATGCGCGAACATATTGGCGCGGGGTATACAGTGTCCGGAGGCGAAGAAATTGCCGACATGTTCGATCTGGAGTTTCTAAATGAGTATTTCACAAATAAAATCCGTGTAAAGTGATATCTCCGGTTCTCTGGCAGCCTACCAACCGTAACCATGTGCATCCATAACTATATATACAATCGATAGTAAACTCTATCCTACAGCATCCTGAATAAATGTCGGATGCACAAATAGCATGTGAAATCTCATTGAGGGGACGGAAAATGCAATCAGTAATACAGGAAGCACTAAGACATAGTGAGAACGAGGCACTATATCGTCAAACAGCCTGCGAGACCGAGGCTATCGATGATATGGTCGATTTTGTTGGAACGCCACGCATAGTGATCGTTGGTTGCGGTGGCGCGGGCAACAACACATCCACCCGGATGTATGACATTGGTATCGACGGCGTAGATATCATTGCAATCAACACGGACCGGCAGGACCTGGACGAGTGCAGGGCTGACAAAAAGATTCTGGTCGGAAAATCCATCACGCGAGGGCTTGGCGCCGGCGGCGACCCCGAAGTCGGGAGACGCGCCGCCGAACTTGCGCGAGGCACGCTCACCGAGATGCTCACCGACACGGACCTGGTCTTTGTCACAGCCGGCATGGGCGGCGGCACCGGCACCGGAGTTGCGCCAGTGGTGGCGGATATCGCGAAAGAGAACGGCGCAATCGTGGTCGGAATGGTATCAACACCGTTCCACGTGGAACGTGCCCGCACCATCAAGGCAGAGCAGGGACTACACGAATTGAGTTCTGCGGCACACACAGTGATCGCACTCGATAACAACCGCCTGCTCAGCTACGTGCCAAACCTGCCAATGGGGCATGCGTTCTCGGTCATGGACCAATTGATCTCAGAGACCGTTAAAGGCATATCAGAGACAATCACCAGACCATCCCTGATCAATCTCGACTATGCAGACATCAGGACAGTTATGAACTGCGGCGGCGTTGCAGTGATGCTCTTCGGCGAATCAAAGACACGCGACAAGTCAGACGACGTTGTCCGCGGGGCACTGAACCACCCGCTACTAGACGTGGATTATCGCGGCGCCACCGGGTGCCTCGTACACATCACAGGCGGCCCCGACCTCAGCCTGAAAGAAGCAGACGAGATCGCAAGTTCACTCACCTACGAACTCAGCCCACACGCAAACGTGATCTGGGGAGCACGCATCGAGGAAGAATACGAGGGCACAGTGCGCGTGATGGCAGTCATGACCGGCGTTGAATCAGCACAGATACTCGGTCAGGACACACATATAGAGCGCGTACCGATCCACACCGG
>JAYEGG010000357.1:0-8696 GCA_034658995.1 Methanobacteriota archaeon
CGACTCAAGTTCCTGTTGCTTTGATTCTTCAAGTTCCCGGGTTGCGTTCTGCGACTCCTCAAGCTCACGCGTTAATCTTTCAATGTCTTCACCGGATGTTTGAGATAGTTCAGCTCTCATCGATTCGATTTCGCTCTGTTTTGCTTCCTCGAGTTCATTTGCGGCATTCTGCGATGTCTCAAGTTCACTTCGCACCGACTCAAGTTCCTGTTGCTTTGATTCTTCAAGTTCCCGGGTTGCGTTCTGCGACTCCTCAAGCTCACGCGTTAATCTTTCAATGTCTTCACCGGATGTTTGAGATAGTTCAGCTCTCATCGATTCGATTTCGCTCTGTTTCGCTTCCTCGAGTTCATTTGCGGCATTCTGTGATGTCTCAAGCTCACTTCTCATTGACTCAAGTTCCTGTTGCTTTGATTCTTCAAGTTCCCGGATTGCGTTCTGTGACTCCTCAAGCTCACGCGTTAATCTTTCAATGTTTTCACCGGATGTTTGAGACAGTTCAGCTCTCATCGATTCGATTTCACGCTGTTTTGCTTCCTCGAGTTCATTTGCAGCATTCTGTGATGTCTCAAGCTCACTTCGCACCGACTCAAGTTCCTGTTGTTTTGATTCTTCAAGTTCCCGGGTTGCGTTCTGTGACTCCTCAAGCTCACGCGTTAATCTTTCAATGTCTTCACCGGATGTTTGAGATAGTTCAGCTCTCATCGATTCAAGTTCCTGTTGCTTTGATTCTTCAAGTTCCCGGGTTGCGTTCTGCGACTCCGCAAGCTCACGTGTTAATCTTTCAATGTCTTCACCGGATGTTTGAGACAGTTCAGCTCTCATCGATTCAAGTTCCTGTTGCTTTGATTCCTCGAGTTCATTCGCAGCATTCTGTGATGTCTCAAGCTCACTTCGCACTGACTCAAGTTCCTGTTGCTTTGATTCTTCAAGTTCGTGTGTCAGTTGCTCAAGCTCTTTTGCAGTATTCTGAGCGACTTTGAGTTCCTGCATCAAAGTTCGCTCGAATCCATCCGCCGTTGCTGCAAGTTCTGATTTTGTGGCGAGAATACGTGAAATCACCTGCGATATTTCGTCGTCCACGGTTTTTACTGCATCAACAGCGGATTTTAGACCACGATCCTCAAGTTTAACCGATTCTTCCGCATTTTTAAGGTCCGATCGCTCATTCGTGAGGAAATTCTCCTTTTCCATCACATCTTTCTCTCGTTGTGCCAGTTCCTTTCTTGTTTCCTCAAGATCGTGGAGTATCGAATCTTCTTCCGATTTTAGATAACCCAGTTTGGTCTTTAACTCCTTTTCCTCATCCTCGATGCCGTTCAACTGATCTGCCATGTTTTTCCTTGATGAACTCATCTCGTCAGATTGTTCTATCTGGCTCTTCCGGGTTTTGATCTGTTCGAGATTTTTTTCTTCCCGCTCCAGATCTTTTAGCATTTCCTGCTTTTCAGTGTCCTGGTTTTTCGAATTGGTGACAATGCGCCGAATTTCGCCAAGTTCCGCTCTTGCCTCATTAAACATTCTGTTTGTGGATTCAACGTCTCGTTCGGCAATCTTTGTTTGTTTCTCTTTTTCGCTCAAATTCGCCGCTAACTCCGTTTTTTTCTCCTTTATCCTGGCAAGTTCCCTGTTTGCAGCACGTATGCGAGCGGGTTCTCTTTTTTTATCTATTTTTGCCGCATTAAGCTCACTTTTCACCTTTTCTACTGCAACTTCCGCTCTTTTAAGATCGGATTTTTTAGTTTCGAGATTCTTCTTTAGACTGCGGCGTTTTTCCCCTCTCGCAAGCAATAGTGTGTTACTTATTTTGCGGACCTCCGATTTTATTTTGCTTTTATCAGCCTTCGCCGATTTCAGATTGGATTCTGCTTCAACAAGCCTGGGCTGAACGTCTATTGGTGCAGTGTCTTCCTCGGTCAGTCCATACGCCGTCCTCATCGCTTTCAATGACCGTTTTGCATCAGTCATTTCCATTTTCGCGCGATTCAGCTTCGACAATTTTATATCAAGCGTCTCCAGTCGCTGTTTGATCAGTTGTTCCTGCTTTTTTATGGATTGTTCTTTTTCGCCCCCCGTCCCTGTGCCCGATTCTATTTGCTTAAGGTCGAGTTTGATTTGTTTAATCCGGTCGGTCACATATTGTACATCATGTTCGATCTTTTTTCCATCTTCCACTACCAATTTACCCAGATCCTCGTTCAACCTATCCAAAACCCTCATCCCGTTCTCTTTTTTATCGGATATAGCCTCCAGGCGGGAGTTTGTCTGCTTAATTTTGGATCGTATGTTCTTTGAATCGTTTTCAAATCGACCGCACATATCTAATACGTTCTTGTATTCCGCTCTCGCGCCGCCAAGGGCAGACTCTGCATCCTTAACCTCCTCCTTTATTTGATCGCGATAGGCTTGCTTGTCAGTGAGTTGCTGCTCACATTGGCTCCAGAGTAACTCTGCGTCTTTTTTGTCCCCCATGACTTGCTTGATATCGTCATTTATGCGCTGATCCGCTTCTATTGCATGATGTAGGTTATGTTCCACTGATTCCAATGCGCCCATATAACACCACTCCTATTTATAAAAACGACCTCAACACATATTAATCTTACCGGGCGAAGACTACGGTCATGAACCCCCTGAACACCATGAACGCCGTAATCCTCACAAACACAACGAACACCATGAACTCGGTTAACTCGGTTAACTCCATGAGGCTCGCCATTGTAGACGCGCCCATATTGTACGACGGTTCGCAGATCAACCCGCTCTGGGCATACGAATATCTGGATGTGCGCGGCGACTCGATCATCGTGTTCCGCGGAGCGATGGCTGTCAGCGATATAAAGGACGTTGAGGACGAAAAAAACAACAAGGCGATCGAAGGCAGCGACCTGATCCATTTCATTGTTGAGCGATTCGATTCTCCGGCAGGCATCCGGCAGGCATATTATCTTCAGCGGATGCTAATCGTCTGCATACAGGATGTTTTAAGGAATTGCGGTGTGTCTTCTGAGAGAAATGGCGATGATCTATTCGTAGGCGGGAAAAAACTCACAGTGAGCATAGCAACTGCAGGAATCTCCTCTGAGAAAATTCATTGCGGAATCAATCTAACCGGCATAGGGACTCCGCCGGAAGCAAACGCAACCGGGTTGAATGAACTTGAAATTAACCCTGATCGATGGAATGATATTGGAAAAACCATTGCAGAACGGTTTGTTTTTGAGATTGAGGATATTGAGTCTGACATCTGTAAAACAAGGTGTCTGAACTATAAGAAATTGTGAAACCACCCGTCAAATCGTCAAATCAGCAGAGCATCAAATACCAGCGCCCGACGATAACTAACATTAATAAAAGCCGATCATGGGGTATCTGGCTGACAGATGAGCGTCATATCGCAGCTTAATTGCCACCGACAGTCTCTATCTTGAACGTAACATCGAGTCCCTTCAAGGTCAACTGGACTCGATCTCCAATCTGCAGAATGTCATCGAGGCTTGCATTCGAGCCCCAGTCATACACATAATCAAAGGCACCCTGCATCGCTTTGAATCCCATAGCCGTCAGTCGATTATTCACTTCGGACGGTGTGCCGCCCTCACTATTAAACCATACGACGAGATAGCTCTTCATTATACATCACCTTTCGTTTCACAGTTACATCATTTGGATCGGTTATTATGCTTTTGGTTGATTCGGGGGAAGCCCGACTGCGTTGATGTGATTGATCAGATCGGTGAATGCGGACACCTCAAACCGTATAACCTCCTCTTGAGTCATGCTGATGCTCATCTCACCATCGACCGTCAGCCGGTCAGGACCCCTGCGCACAAGCCGGTCAGTGCCGTCGCCAGAGAGCACGGTCTTAATCTCGGTATCATGGACAAATGCACGCCCGGGGATTAACACAGTCTCCTTAACCTCAGCCAGATCAAGCGCCATTATGTCCTCAATCGTGATCAAGCAGCCGATATCCTTGCCAACACCGACCACGTTTACGTAATCGTTCTCATGTTGCATGACCTTTGCAAGACGTGGCGCAGCGACACGGCTTGTCAGCACGGTCGCTTCTTTCGTTATCTGCGGCAGTTCCGCGAGTGCGCCGGAATCGTTCCTGATCGCAAACGGCGAGCCGATGAGCGGATCCTCAAGCGGCGTGCCAGTAACCCTGAACGAATAATCATCCGCTACCTTGCGCACAATCTCCAGAAACTCATCGACCGTGTGCGTCACAACATCCATGATCGGAGCATTCCCCAGAATCATGCCCTCTTCTCTGCTATTTGCAAATCTCATCAGGAGCACGCCAGTAACACCCATATCCTCAAGGTCTGAGAGCGTTTTCTGCAATTCATCCCCATCATTCACGCCCGGGATCAGAACAATCGCCGCATACACCGTGCAGCATTCTGCAAACCTGCGCAGCACAGAAAGCGATGCTTCGGGCGTTTTATCACCCATGTATTTCTTCCGGAGTGCAGGGTCGGTTGAGAAAACTGTGAACGAGACCTCATTAACACCCCTCTCTATGAAATACTCCGCATCATCGTCCTTATCGAATCCTTTTCCGCTTGTGTACCCAAGATCGATCGGTGCGCCATAAGAAGAGAGTGCATCAACCAGTCTGTGCAGATCAGGATAACAACTAATATCTCCTCCGCCACTAATCGTTATTTTGTCAATTTCCTGCTTGGAAAACCGTATTGATTGGTTCACTTCATTCAAAACAACTTGGAATGGCTTAAACCCATAATATTCTTCTCTCACAGCGTTTGTACAGTATTCGCAGCCTTTCTGGAACGGGAAGCAATTTTTACAGCCGAACGGTTCAATCTCTCCGACTCCTTTAAAGTAGCAGTACCTGCAAAAGCCCATGCAATCCTGCCCGGGCTTTCCTCCGATGTCAGCGAGTACGTCCATCTCATATCACATCTCTGATAGTTGCAAATTGGCATTGCGGCAACATTGTGATCTGGTTAGAACCCCTGCATACTTAAAATCTATGGGCATAAGCTTGCAGCACAATTTGTTATCAGTGAGATCATAATACCGATACAATGTTCAGGTCAAAACGCCCCCGAGAGATCTTAAACGAGATCAAATGGCGCGGCTATCCCCTGCGCGAATGCACGGTCTATTACCTGCACCGCGGTGCGCCCGGCGACACGCGGATCATCACCGGGTCTGAGATCGTGCGCTTCGGACATTCGTTCTTCGAGACCGATGATGGCGTCAGCATCCCGTACCACCGGATACGCATGATCGAGTACAGGGACAAGGTGGTTTATCGCAAAAGACACGGTTCAGGGCAACCTGCCCGATAACTCAACCAGCGGAACCGCGCGGGCACGAGGCAGCTTTCCGGACGCCCGCGTCTGGTGGTGGGACTGGGGCTGAAACACACAAACCACAAACGATAGGTATCCACTTCAAATCTAATGGTGTACGTGTTTAGCTAACCATGTGATTGCAGCTAAACACATCGGAACCACGAGATTACACGGATTTCCACAAGATTTCTGTGTTAATCTCGTGTAATCTTGTGTAATCTCGTGGTTTTTCACCTCAGCTAAACACATACAAAATTATTAGACAGGATTAACAGGATCGACAGGATATACCGCAATGTCAACATCCTGTAAATCCTGTAAATCCAGTCAAAATACCATGCTTTTTGAAGTGGATACAACGATAGGATTATGCAGGAAATTTAAGTATCTGGTAAAGCAGAACAAACAACGATACACTTCATCCGGAAGGGGTGGCTTTGAAATGCAATGGATACAGAACAAAATCACAAAAACGCTTGGAATATCGGCAATACGCGTAATCAGGATGATCTCAATTGTTTTTGGCACAATTAGCCTCTTCACGGGTGGCGGTGATCTTGCCATGCTTCCGGCACCGTGGCTTGCGTTTGCAATCGTCTTCGTGACGGGCGCGGTCTTCTTTGAGGCGCGGGGTAGAGACCGGAATCGTATCGCGGTTTCATTGATTCCCCACCTCCGACGGTCGGTATGATGGATTTAAAAAAAGATTTCCCCAAACTTGCGCTCATTGTCTGGGCATCATCCGTCCTCCTGATCGGCGTATCAATCTACTGTTTTATGGGCAGGCCCGCGGATATGTATCGTGCTGTCGGGTTGCTTGTGTTTTCAAGCGTCCTGGCGATTATCTTGACCGGGTACATAGCTACAAAACAGATAAAACGAATGGACAAGGGCGAACAACTTGCCGGAGCGGTAGGCATTTTAGAATGGAATATGTTTCTTGCGATGCTGATTATAAGCGGTGTGCCAGCCGTATTGCTCTTGTATGGTTCCGGAGTTGCCGGCGGACCATTATCCATATTTTCCTTTGCTGTGTTCTATGGGGGTCTGGGCGGTGCGTTTCTTGGCAGTTCCATGAGAAAACATGAAATCCATGAAAAAGGAATAGATATTGAGGTGTGTTTTGTCGAATGGGCTGATGTCGTCGGGCACGAATGGAAAGACGGCAGACTTGCGATTATGTTTCGTGGCATACCAAAAAAGGTAACTATCCATGACAGAGATGGGGATATAAACAGATTGTTGGAAGGTGTATACTTCACATGAACAAGATGAGTAGAATACCATGGATGGAGAATAAATTCGCAAAAGCGCTTGGGATATCGGTCGTAATTGCGCTCGGGATGGTTTCGGCTACGTTTGGCGTGATCAGCCTCTTCGCAAAAGGCGGAAATCCGGTTCCACTGCCGGTATTACTGATAGTGTTTGCGATCGTCTTCGTGACCGGGTCGGTCTTCTTTGAGGAGCGGGGCGCAGACAGAATCGGGGCGATGGTTGGCGGGGGCATCGCGGCGGCGACAGTGTCGCTGGTTATGGTGCTGATCTGTGGCGGCGTGGTCTACCTGCTGGCTCACGGAACCGAGACCGGCGTTGACAAGATCGCATCCATGCTTGCGATATGCATGGTCATCGGGATGGTTGCCTTCAATTACAGCACCCACCAGATGAGAGCACGCCGATGAAGACCGGCACCGTGAACCTGCCGCTGCACGGCGGACGCGCGCCGAGGTGGCTGTTTCAGAGGATGGTTAAGCTGTCGCGTGAGATAACAAAGATCATCATCTACGAGTACGGGACTGAGGAGTTCCTGCACAGGATCGCTGACCCCTGCTGGTTCCAGGCGTTCTCGTGCGTGCTCGGATTTGACTGGCACTCATCAGGAACGACCACCACGACCTGCGGCGCACTCAAGGTGGCAATAGATCCTGCGGAGATGGGAATCGCCGTTGCCGGCGGGAAGGGCAGGACGTCGAGAAAGACGCCTGATGAGATCCGGGCGATATCAGAGTCGGATGCGTTCTCGCTCTCTGGGGACGCGGTAGATGAGCTCGTGTATTCAAGCAGGATGTCTGCAAAGGTCGATAACACGTGCGTTCAGGACGGATACCAGTTGTACCACCACTGCTTCATCTTCACAGAGAAAGGCGACTGGGCAGTGGTGCAGCAGGGCATGAACACCGAGGACCGCTACGCCCGGCGATACCACTGGCTCTCCTCAGATCTCGAGCAGTTCGTCTGCGAGCCACACCTCGGAATATGCTGCGACCAGATAGGCGCAGAGGGCGAAGTACTGGACATAACAGCGGCGTTGAGCGAAGAGACGAGAAAAACGAGTCTTGATCTTGTGAAAGACGATCCTGATCATCTAATGCGGTATTTCAGGTCAGATAAAAATCAGACGACGCTCTTTGATTTTGATGAGCTGTCACCCACCCCACCACCTGCCACGCCGCCCACCCCATCACTCACGATGCCAGCACACCATCCGGTGCTCGACTGCGACCTCGGGAAACAGGGCTGGAAAGTGCTCCGGAACGCGTACGAACTCCAGCCAGAAAGCTACGAGGAACTCCTCTCACTTGCAGGAATGGGACCTGCGAAGGTGAGAGCTCTTGCACTTGTCTCCGACCTGATCTTCGGGACAGAACCGAGCTGGCAAGATCCCGCAACATACTCGTTTGCACACGGGGGAAAAGACGGGTATCCGTATCCTGTGAATCGGGGCACATACGATCAGACAATCGAAGTGCTGCGGGATGCGATCGAGAGTGCGGAGATCGGGGAGAAGGAGCGATACCGGGCGATACAGAAGCTGGGGGAGTTTGTTTGAGTGGGTTGTCCTTTTATCCCATAACCGCTGCTGGCGTCCTGACCGGTATATTTATGTTATAATCGGATGGGTTCCATGCGACAAAAATATGGTCATACTGCTCTGCATGTGCACCAATTATGAAATCAGGAAGTATGCGTTTAAACACCCTTTTCCTATTTTTTAGCAAGTATTCTGCATAAAGTTCACCAGCACGCCTTGATATTCCCGGTGATAAATATCTCACTCCAATATTATTTACAAATAAAAATTTTTCTATTCTCTCTTCTTCGAGTGCCGGGTTCTGTGATAGATACACGCCAGTATAGAGTTCAGCATATACTACATCTCATAACCCAAACCACGGACCCATGCAAAGAACCGATCGGTGTCATCTGAAAATTTATCTGCCTTGAGATGACCTAGGATCACATTTGTATCCAGTGAATACTTCATTCCTTCCCACGCATCCAATTCACTATTTCAACTGCGTCATCCATTTCTTTGAATATCGGGTGCTCGCCCCATGTTCCTTTTGTCTCTTTCATGACATTTTC
>JAYEGG010000358.1:0-1941 GCA_034658995.1 Methanobacteriota archaeon
CACCAAACGCATAAATAGAGTGACATACTATTTCACATCGAAAACTACAGTTCAAAAAAAGAGTTGAAATACATGGAAATTGATCTAAATAAAGCACTTCGAAAAACAATCAGATCCGGCAAAGTTCTTATCGGATCGAATACGTGTCTCGACGTTGTGAAAAATAACAATGATCTAACGGTTGTGCTTGCTGCCAACTGCCCGTCCCATATAAGATCGCAGATACACGATTCGGGCGTACCGATCATCGAGTATCCGGGAATGAGTGTGGATCTCGGAACTGCGTGCGGGAAACCGTTTACCATTGCCACGATGGCGATCATCGACCCTGGCGAGTCAAACATCATGAAGGTCTTCGATCCGGAAGAAACCAAAGAAGAGGAATTGCTGTCCGAAGAGGTACCTGACGAACTCGAGGGATAGGCGTGGGTGAAATCAAACTCACCACCGAGGGTATCCGGTATATTGCACTCTTTGAGAGTCTCACAGGTGCTGTTGCACGCGACTGCATCGATGACGGGGACCGGATACTCTGCGTGGTACAAAATGGTGATATGGGGCTTGCAATCGGGCGTGACGGCGAACATGTCAAACGCGCCAGCAAATCCGTAGGCAAACATATCGAAGTCGTTGAGTACTCTGACGACCTTGCTGCATTTATGAAGAATGTGACCCAGCCGGCAAACATGGTCAGGATCGAGTCGGTTGTGCGCGGTGGCAGGCGGGTCGTGTATGTGGATGTGCCCGCTGATCAGAAGGGGCTTGCAATCGGGAAGGATGGCAGAAACATCGAGAAGATGCGGCTGCTTGCACATCGGCACCATGATGTTGACGATGTGATTATCAGATAATGTTTAAGTTTAAAACCGATCAAATGGTGACTATATGAGTAAAGGAAAATACGCTGCCCGCAAACTGCGGAAGGATCGACAGAAAGCCAGATGGAGTGATCAGAATTACAGCAGCCGCACGCTCCGCCTGAACATCAAGGCCGACCCGCTCGTCGGCGCTCCACAGGGACGTGGAATCGTCCTGCAGAAAGTTGGTATCGAGGCAAAACAGCCGAATTCTGCGATACGCAAGTGTGTCAGGATACAACTGGTTAAAAACGGAAAGCAGGTTACTGCGTTTTGTCCAGGCGACGGCGCTATCAATTTCATCGATGAGCATGACGAGGTGACCGTTGAGCGTATCGGCGGTCGGATGCACGGTGCCAAAGGCGACCTGCCAGGTGTCAGGTTTAAGGTGACCGCGGTAAACGACGTGTCGTTGCGTGAAATGGTTATCGGGCGTAGAGAGAAGCCACTCAGGTGATCTTGATGACTGAACAACTGTTATTTGATAAATGGGACCTCTCAGAGGTTGAAAGTACGGATCTGGGCACCAGGCGATATATCAACCTAAGTCCAAGAATCGTGATACATACCGGTGGCAAACACGCTAACCAGCAGTTCAATAAATCGGACATCCCGATCGTTGAGAGGCTGATCAATCGGGTTATGCGAGAGGCAACGAACAACGGCAAAAAACAGCTGGCTTACAGGGCTGTTAGGTCTGCATTCGAGATTATCCACGATAAAACGAAGAAGAATCCGGTTCAGCTCCTTGTTGATGCCATTGGAAATGCAGGGCCCCGGGAGGAGGTTGTCCGTCTTAAATACGGTGGTATTGCCGTACCAAAGGCTGTCGATACCGCGTCCCAGCGCAGGGTGGATATCGCGCTCAAGCTGATCACAATCGGTGCACAACGGGCTGCACTCAAGAGCAGGAGACCCCTGGAGAAATGTATTGCAGACGAAATCATGGCTGCTGCATCGTATGATGTCAGGTGCCACTCGATAAATCAGAAACAGAGCATCGAACGGGTTGCAAAGTCTGCGCGATAATTAATTAGTATGTGTTTAGCTAACTATAAGATTGCAGCTAAACACATACGGAACC
>JAYEGG010000359.1:0-1936 GCA_034658995.1 Methanobacteriota archaeon
GCCTCAAAGTCGATGACGTGATCTTCGTGGCAGTCCTTGCAGGTCAACGCCTCATCCTTTGGCGGGACCCCGTGGAAGAGCCCCATATATCGTTTGGCGTTCACATACCGGATCGGGTCGTATATCTTGCCGGTAGACACGAAGAGCGCCTGGGTCATGTTGTCTGACATAAGTACCGTCATGGTCTGAAACGGCAGCAGGTACGTACCGTCCCATGGTTGTCTGCCCAGATGCAGTCTTGCCGCATAGATCTTTGATGCAGGATTATCGATTCCGCCAACAGGTTTTGCCATCATCACGAATCCATCGTTATCTGGCACTGCCGGGTCTGCGATGTCCAGTATCTCGGACCATCGGTTCCACCAGACATGAATCGGCGCGGGATTACTCTCACGCACTATATGTGGGGGATACTTCGTCACGTGCAGCGCATTATTGTCGTTTGGGGACCGGTTTTCCCAGTCACGGGACATCTCAACGGTCTGCACCTTGCCGTACGCGGTTACGTGGCAGGCTGTGCAGTAGATCCGGTCCGTGTGCTGATTGTACATCGAGCCCTCGTAATGCGGCTCTTCGCCGTGACACCTGGCATCGTCACAGGTTGTTGGGGTGTCGGTGTCATCGATCCGCAGGTCCATGCCCCTACCAGACACATGATGATCCTCAAACGTGTGGCAGTCCTGGCAGGTCATGCCAGCGCTCATGTGAACATCAAGGTCCCGTGAGACCTCAGTTGCACCCATCGCAAGCTCGATGTCGCCCCGCTTGTTGTTGTCACCACCGCCCGCTGTTGCATGGCAGCGCAGGCACATCTCACGCGTGGGCAGTCCGACACCGCGGGCTGCTGCGGTCGCATCGATCGACGGATCAGGGCCCGTAGAGGTCTTCTTATAGTTCGGTGCGTGGCAGATCAGGCAGTCGATCTTCTCAACCGAGAAATCGTTCTCGAATAAGCCATAACCGGCATGGCATTTGCCACAGAGGGCGTCATTTGATTCGGTGCCTACGCAGAACTCATTCACACCAACAAGTTTACCTGTCGCCTCGCCTTCCTTTCCAACGATGTGTGTCCCCTCACCCATCCACGTGTTGTGGACTGATGTTGCGAAATCCTCGCCTTCCTCCTGATGACACGCAAGACAGGTCGCAGCGCCAGTGTATTCATCGATTCCGGCGTGTGATCCTTCAGACGCAGCCGATGCAGCCTGCGCAATCAGCAGACAGAAAAGCAGAACAACAGAGAACCTCGCCGCCGTGATATGGCGCAGGGGGGTCGCATTTTGTGTATTCGTTGTCAATTCCTCCTTTCAGTATATCTGTGCAGACGTTACGATTTTAGTAATCACGTCTACGTTATACACAATGATGTTACGATAAACTACTTTAACCTTTTGGCGAGATCCGCGGTCACAGCACCCGCGTCTTCTCCTTTGGTCTTGGCGTCTTCACGACGAGGAAACGAAACACTGACTCGCTTTCATTCAGCAGACGGTGCGGAACTCGTGCAGGACTCTCAATGAACTGATCCGCCACGACCTCCTCTCGCTCGTCACCGATCTCAACGACGCCGCGTCCTTCGAGCACATAAAAAAAGACATCAACCGGGGTGGCGTGGAGTTTCAACGCCTCCCCCGGCTGCAACGTGATATGTACGGTCTGGACATGCTCGGCATCATGAATCATCGACGCATGAACGCCGTGCGGGTTTGGAGATAGGGGTGCCGATCGTGCATCGACGATCTTCATCAGAGCACTCCTTTCATAAACTCCTCAAACCCGATCCGGTCGATGAAATCGCCAATTCGCTCCTTTGGCTTCGCATTCGCGGTGTAGTAGTCAAAGACGCTCTGTGCAACCTTCTTCGCGTCATCAATCGACTCGACGTATGTCAACTCCTTCGCGATCCTCGGCTTCTTGCCAGCCTCGCCACCGACGA